>CAZNFT010000008.1:0-52242 GCA_964572745.1 uncultured bacterium | reverse complement strand
CTTGCATGTGTTAAGCACGCCGCCAGCGTTCATCCTGAGCCAGGATCAAACTCTTCATTGTATTTATATTACTATAATTAAATATTATTTAATCAAATCTCGACAAACTACTTTGTCAAGCTGAACTCTCATTGAATCACGCATAACATACACCCTGATTTTCAAATAACTGCTGTCTCAATATTTTTTGGGACAGCCATAAATAATAACTTAAACGATTGCTAATGTCAAGTGTTTTAGAAATTTTCTTTTCATTCGCTAGGTTCTCGTTTCATTCATTTTAAAAAGCCGTGAATTATAAACTATCTGGTTGTTAATTGCAAGTGTTTTTATCACTTATTTTAATTCCCCTTGTCGATAGATTATATTCAAAAAGCCGTGAATAGTAGTTTATTCGATCGTGAATGTCAAGTGTTTTTATCACTTATTTCATTTTATTTTCACTATCGCTATTTTGTTCACAGAAACTGTGAATTCTAAAATATTCGATTGCGATTTATAAGTGATCTTTACACTTTTTACTAGCTCCGATCGTCAACAAATCATATTCAAAAAGCCGTGAATTATATACGAATTAGAAGTGAATGTCAACCTATTTCTTATACTTTTTTTATTTATTTTTCTCTGTGTTTACAACTGCCTATTTTTAAGCAATTTATCAAATTTTCTATCTGTGTTATTATTGCTTTTACTTCGCCCCTCCTTTAAAATTCCCTTATAATATTAGGCTTTTTTCTTAATGGTCATACATTAAGAATGCTTCTTGCCTACTACTATATCTGTTTATTGTGTATTGATTATCTTTTTAATTTTTAAGCGTACTCTCTCGGAACGGACATTTGCCATACATTCAGAACATAATCTCCAGTTCTTTTTAACATGCAGACAGCGCCGTTGTGGCTTAATAATATGACCATCTTTATGATATGGTCGTGTCAGTTCTGGATTTTGTGAACCAAATATTGTTAAAGTGGGTATTCCCAATGCTCCTGCTAAATGCCCGGACATTGAATCCACTCCTACTAAAAGTGCTGCCGTTTGCATTAGTTCAGCTAATTCTAATAGATCACCCGAAAACTGTTTTACATCTAAATTACAATGTCCTCCGGGGGGATTGATCCAAATGACTTCATATCCATCTGCCTCTAACATACCTATCAGCCCCCTCCATTCTTCAGGAGGCCACATTCTATAATAATTATTAGCGCCAGGGTGTAATAATATTCGTTTCGCTATCTTAAACTTAGGTCCCAAGCCCTCTAATCTCGGAATTATTGATTCAATATTGATACCCAAAAGAGTTAAAAGATCAAATGGTCGTTCTACTTGATGATTTTTATATGGATAATCGACAACATGTGTTAGGTAACGGGCACCGCCACTAAAATTGAAGCCTGCACGGTATTTACTGTTATATTTTTTCAGTAATTTCAATCTACGAATATCACCATGAAAATCTATAACCAGATCATAGCTTATTTTATAGGGTATTTGCCGTGGATATACTAAAATATGGTCAGCCAATTTTGCTTTCTGAGCTAATCTTGCAACAGCCTCTACACATAGTAGATCTATTGTTGCATTAGGGTAGCCTTTTTTAAGAGCTCTTAATGTTGGCTCTAACATTAAGACATCACCAATACATTGGTGCTCTTGAACCAATATCCGCCTTATAGACATTTTATCAAATGGCAAATTACTTTTTCTTCGCGGTTTAAATGTCCCGCACATTTTACTTAAGATTCTTGCGCTTCTCAATTTCCGCGGATTTAAAATTTCTTGATCATTTACATTCATTCTACAATCCCATCTTTTGATAATAATTATAGAGTGTTTTACTTACTTCATTTATATCGTGATGTTTCTTTACCCATCTCAGTCCTTCTATACCTTTTTTTTCTCTAAAATCCGGTTTATCAAGAATTTCCAGCAATTTATTTCGAATATTTTCTTTGTTGATATTAATAAATGGATGCTCGGGAAGAAATTTACAATAACTTTCATTCATCTCCGTTGCGGTGCATATACCTAAAGCTAATGATTCCACTGAATTCATTCCATAGCCCCAACCACCCCTATCGCCTATCTGATCAATAAATATGTCCGACCTTCGCTTCATATCCATTGCTTGAGCGTGGGTCTTATTTTCTATCAGCTCGAATCTGATCAATTTTTCAGCTTGTAATGCTTCACAAACCGGTATAATATCGTTACTTCCCTTATAAAATCGATTTGTGGGAGCATGTGTGACCAAGGGGAGCTCATCTCTATTGTTCAGCCTTGGATATTTCTTTCTAAAGGCTTCTACATCAAATGGCAGAAATATATAATTAATATCGGGGTGTTTTTCCAGAAGATCTACTTCGTTGGTCAAATTGAGGTCTGCAAGCTCATCAAGGGGCTTCAGGACCCCCCGTGTGCGTAAGTCCTCGCCGTGGTAGTGACAAATTATCTTAAGCCCTCTGCGCTTCAATTCTCTTGCAAAGCTGGCATCTTTGTAAAAATCCATTCCTGATTCAAAGTGTACCACATCAAAACTATAGAGATCATATTTTTCAATGGATCTTTCTATAATCGGGTGCCATTTTTTTTCTTTCCAGGCAAGAAAAGCTTTGTCAAACCTTCCCTCAGGGGCCCAAACCGGAGGATAACCTTCTCTTTCTTTATGATATCCTTGCTTCCCTCTGTAGATCTGATAAATATGATGTCTCATTTTTTTCAAGAAGGGCTTAGTAAAATTAAAGGGTAGATCTAAACATATATCTTCTTCAAAAGCTTTTGGGGAACGAAAAAAGGTTACATACCTGACTTCATTCGCTCTTTTTTCGTGCATACGCTTGTAGAGCGATAAAGTCCCGACGGTGTTTTCGGGTGATATATAAAGAATCTTCATAATATCTAGAGGTTTTTAAATTCAGCGACAGTTTTATTTTTAAAGGGTTTTAAATATGCTCTTTGCGCTTCTATGTACAGTGTTTCAGTGCTAAAATGTTTTTGACCCGTTAAATGTGGCTCACGCAAAGTGAATTCAGATGAAAACTCGACTTTCAGTAAAGCATCCATTACCTCATCAAGCATAATATATTCGGGATTCTGGGCAAAAACATAACGCGGAATATCAGATCTGACAGGATCAAGATAAGCCATAACTACAAGTTCTTGACATACATCAGTCATTGTATTCAATTCAACACCCAAATAATCACAGAATTTATCTAATGTAGGAATAGATTTACCGCGTCTGTAAAATGAATTCATCCAGATAAGAACAGATACGCCTAAATACGCATGTGAATAATGAGAGACCGTATTATCATATCCGCGATATAAATTTGTCATCAAGCGACGATTTTGAAAAGTATAGGCAAGCTCTGCTCCCAGAAGAATGATCATCCAGGTTAAATACATCCAGATCATAAAGACGGGAATAATACCAAGCGAACCGTAAAACGATGTTACTGTCGTCATTCTTAATACATAAAGATAAAAGTAGTGCTTAGAGAACTCCCATAAAAAAGCCGAAAATACTCCACCCAAAAGTGCGCTTTTAAATATGACCTTAGCTCTCGGTAAAAGCATGTTAAGCATTGTCATAACAAATAAAGTGATCAGCCAAGGCAAGAGACGATTATATAAAAACCCAAGGAAGGTGTTTTGCTGTATCATCATGTCCATATATCCCCCATCAGGCATGAGGAAGTTTTTAATAAAGGTGTTACCAACAATTAATAGTGGAGTTACAGTAAAAAAGACCCAGAATCCAGATAATTTACGAAAATAACTTCCTCCCTTACGAACACGCCATATTTCATTAAATACTTTTTCGGATATAACCAGGATAGCAGTTCCAGCTACCAATAAACCACTAATGGCAAGTAAACTGACCGCTGAGGTAGTCCCAATATTACGAAAAGCATCTTGTGATATATTAGACTGTAACCAGGAAGATAATTGTTCGTGAAATTCGGGCACCAGATAAGGGAATATTTGATTTTCGGCAAAGGCAATAACCGTCTCACCTAATCCATATAAACCGGCAACACTAAAAAGCAAGACAGATATAGGAATAAGAGACATAATAGTGATATAAGCAAGGGAGCCGGAGTGAACAAAACACATGTTTTTATTAAAGTCTTTGACAGTTAAGTACAAAAGCCAAAACATCTTTTTCAATGACCTTCTAAAGGGTGTGTTTTTTCCATCATCCCGTATAAAAAAGTAATTTGAAAAGCGTTGAAATATATTGTCTTTTATTTTTTTAGTATTCATTGTATTCACATGTAATTTATTGACTGACTTGGAAATATAGATATATTTTGATGATAGTTCAAGAAGAAGATTTTCATTAAATGTTAAGAGGAAAATACTATTTATCTTATAATAGCAGGATATAACAATGTTTTAAGCCTTAAAAATGAGAAGGGATCTTATAGTTCAAACTTTCAAGTATAAAGGCTCGATACTTATATATCCACTTTAAATTTTGTTAAAAAGAAAAACCCCTGCTAAAAGCAAGGGTTCTACTAATTATAGTGTATTCTCTTTAAGAGATTACTTTTTGTCGTCAGCTTCTTCTGTTTTAACTTTAGGAGTTTCAACTTTTTCTTCAGCTGCTACAGGAGCCTCCTCAGTAAGTTCAGCCGCCACTTCAGGGGCTTTTTCTACAGGTGCAACTGTTTCTTTTACGTCAGCTTTTTTATTTGTTTTTTTAGGTGCAGCTTTTTTCTTACTTTTTTTGGTTTCATCACCAAAGAAATCAACAAGCTGTAGCAAAACAACTTTAGAAGTATCATTAGGACGATATCCTAATTTGATCAGACGGGTATAACCGCCTTGACGATTTTCATAAACAGGAGCGATCTCATCAAAAAGGATGGTAGTCGCTTCTTTATTGCGAAGAATAGCGAAAGCAAGACGGCGAGCGTGAGTTGTTCCTTTTTTACCATAAGTGATCAGGCGTTCAACTAATCTACGTGCTTCTTTTGCCTTTGCTTCCGTAGTTTTGATCTGTTTGTGAATCAAAAGGGATGCAGCCATATTGGAAAGCATCGCTTTGCGATGGCTAGCAGTGCGGCCTAATTTTGCGCCTCTTTTTTGATGTCTCATTTATCTGCTTTCCTTATTATTTAATATCTTTCATATACTCGGAGATATCCATTCCAAAGCGTAATCCCAAACTGTCAAGTTTAGCAACTAATTCGTTTAATGATTTACGGCCGAAATTTTTATAACGGAGCATTTCTTGTTCTTCTTTCACTACGAGATCGCCAATTGTACGAATATCTGCAGCTTGGAGACAATTATAAGAGCGAACAGAAAGTTCAAGTTCATCGATACTGCGCATAAGCTGTTTGCGTAGGCGTAAGATCTCTTCATCAACTTGTTCTTCAGGTTCGATAATATTTTTAGTCTTCAATTCTGAGAATGGATTCAAGTGATCGATCATCATATCAGCTGCATATGACAGTGCATTATCAGGTGTCATTGAGCTATCTGTGAAAATCTCTAATGTTAATTTTTCCAGATCTTCTTTAATACCAGACTGAAGTTTTTCAACATCAAAATTGACTTTCAATATGGGTGAAAAGATAGAATCAATAGGAATTGTATCAACAGGAGCATCGGGTGTACGGTTTTGTTCTGCGGGCAAATAACCACGTCCACGACCAAACCATACGGTCATATTGATCTCTTGGTCTTCCTGAATATTCATAATAGGAAAATTCGGATTCATGATCTTTAAGTTAGGGTTATCTGCATTAAGATCTTTAGCTTTGATCTCTTTAGGACCCTGAAACTTTAAATTCACTTTTACTGGTTTTGCTTCCAAAAGATCCAATTTAACCTGCTTGAGGTTAAGGACAATAGTCGTAATATCTTCCAAGACACCTTCAATAGTAGAAAATTCATGAAGAACACCTTCAAAACGGACGGCCGTAATGGCACAACCCGGAATGGAAGAAAGCATTATGCGACGGAGAGAATTTCCAACGGTAGTTCCAAACCCGCGTTCGAGCGGATCGATAGTGAATTTACCGTAATTGTCGGAATATGAATCCCGGTCTACTTTGATCTTATCTGGAATTTGAAAGTTAGGCATAATTTCAATTCCTTTACTTTAAACGTTATTTAGAATACAACTCAACAACTAACTGTTCGTTAAATTCTTCAGGGATCTCTACACGTTCGGGAACCTGAAGGAACATACCAACCAGTTTAGCTTTATCAATGGACATCCAAGGTAAAGTATGGTCACCTTTGATTCTTTTTACAGAATCAAGAATAAGTGGAATACGTTTACTCTTGTCACGAACACGGATCTCTGAACCTTCTTTCACCAAAAATGAAGGAATGTTAACTTTCTTGTTATTAACTAAGAAATGTCCATGAGTCACTAACTGACGAGCCGCACGACGAGTGGGAGCAAATCCCATACGATACACGATATTGTCAAGACGGCATTCAAGCATCTGTAATAAGATGTGACCTGTAATACCTTCTTTTTGGTCAGCTTTATGGAAATAATTTCTAAATTGTTTTTCTAAAACACCATAGGTGTATTTAATACGCTGTTTTTCGCGCATCTGAATACCGTAATCTGATAGACGACGGCGTGAAGTTGGTCCATGTTCTCCAGGGGGATAGTTATTTTTTTCTATCCGCGAAAACTTTGGAGATTCAAAACATGGATAATCCAAACGACGACAGACTTTACCTCGTGGGCCATTAAATCTTGCCATTACATATACTCCTAAACTCTACGACGTTTTGGTGGTCTACATCCGTTATGTGGGATGGGTGTTACATCTTTGATCGCAGTTACTTGCAATCCAGCTAAAGCCAAGGCACGAATAGCCATTTCACGGCCTCCACCCGGTCCTTTAACTCTCACCTCAACTCGCATTAAACCTGCGTCCATTGCTTCTTTTGCAGCAACTTCAGCAGCCTGACCGGCAGCATAAGGTGTACTCTTACGAGAACCCTTAAAGCCAACACGACCAGCGGTAGCCCAAGCTATGGTATTACCGTATTGATCTGCGAGGGTGATCACTGTATTATTGTAAGTTGCCTTGATAAAAGCGATCCCCTCTGGATCTACTTTTACCTTTCTTTTCTTACGTTTAATTTGCTGTTTCTTAGCCAATTCAACCTCCTAAGGGGTGATCTTATATCTTATGTTGTACGTTTTTTCTTGACAGCGGCTTTTTTCTTGCCTTTGCGAGTACGTGAATTATTCTTGGTATTTTGACCACGAACCGGTAATCCACGACGGTGTCTGTAGCCACGATAACATCCAATGTCCATCAATCTCTTAATGTTCATGGTTGTTTCTGTGCGCAAAGCACCCTCTACTTTGTACTCATCGCCGATAACTTTTCTGATTGCTGCTACCTGATCATCCGTTAGATCCCTAGTACGTGTCTCGGGATCGACTTTTGCGGATTCTAAGATCTCAATTGCAACCGTACGGCCAATGCCATAAATATAAGTCAATGAGATCTTGACTTTCTTATCATTGGGTAAATCTACACCTGCTATACGAGCCAATGTTTACCTCCTCATTAACCTTGTCGTTGTTTATGTTTTGTGTTCTGACAAATAACTCGAACGACGCCTTTGCGACGAATGATCTTACATTTATCACACATCTTTTTTACTGATGCTCTTACTTTCACAGTATTTGTCCTTTTTTTATCTGTTCTTGTCTTTATTTCTTAGCACTACTTGTATCGATATACAATGCGCCCGCGTGACAAATCGTAAGGCGATAATTCCAGAGAAACTTTGTCACCCGGGAGGATCTTAATGTAATGCATCCGCATTTTACCGGAAATATGGGCTAAAACCTCATGTCCATTCTCGAGTTCAACCCGAAAAGAAGCATTGGGTAATGTCTCCAATATTGTTCCGTCAACTTTGATCGATTTTTGCTTCGCCATATTTAATTGCCACTTGTTAGGATTATAGGACCTTTTTTTGTGATCGCGATTGTATGTTCGAAATGGGCGGATGGCTTACTGTCTCTTGTCACGATTGTCCAACCGTCAGACAAGGTACGTACTCCGGCTTTACCCATATTCACCATTGGTTCGATGGCGATCACTAGTCCTTCTTTCAATACTATCCCCCGTCCGGCTTTTCCATAATTAGGGACCTGGGGATCTTCGTGCAGCCGCTGGCCAATACCATGACCTACTAAGTCTCTAACCACAGAATAACCCTGTGATTCAGCGTAGGTTTGAACAGCATGACCAATATCTGAAAGACGATTACCAATTTGAGCTTTTTCAATACCAAGCATCAAACTTTTTTTAGTAACATCCATGAGCTTCTGTTTATCATCAGAGATATTTCCAACTGCGTAAGTGCGGGCATGGTCTCCATGATAAGCTTTAAGAAGCGCACCACAATCAAGGCTTACAATATCTCCATCTTCGAAATATATATCCTTAGACGGTATTCCATGCACTACCACTTCGTTACGTGAGATACAAAGAGTAGCCGGGAAACCGTTATAACCCTTAAAAGAGGGTACGGCACCTTGAGAGCGAATATACTCTTCAGCCAACTTATCGAGCTTTAGGCTATTCATACCGGGTATCATAAACTGCTCCATTTGACAGAGAGTATCATGAACAACTTTTCCGGCTGCGCGCATAAGTTCGATTTGTTCAGCTGATTTGTAATAGATCATCTTTCTTTTCTTTCAAATAACTTAAAATCTGCTACGGCCTTTGATCTTACCTTTTTTCATAAAGCCATCATAATGGCGAGAGATCAGATGAGATTCGATTTGTTGCAATGTATCCAAAGCAACACCTACCAGAATGATCACCGAAGTTCCACCAAAGAAGCTGGCAAGGTTATAATCAATGCCCATAACTTTCATCAATACATAAGGTAATATTGCCACAACTGCAAGCATAATTGCACCTGGCAATGTAATTCTTGTTATAATATTATCGAGATATTCAGCAGTTTTTTTACCGGGGCGAATACCAGGGATAAATCCACCATTCTTTTTCATATTATCCGCAACTTCTGTGGGATTAAATGATAAAGCGGTGTAAAAATACGCAAACAAAATAATAATGATCGAGTATATTAACCAATAAGGCCAATTATCAACCGTAAACCAGCCGCGGTTCAACCAATCAACATCTTTGAATAACATACCAATTGAATTTGGTATAAAGACAATTGTCTGAGCAAAGATGATAGGCATAACGCCAGATGAATTCACGCGTAAAGGAATATGTGTTGATTGTCCGCCATATACTTTACGGCCAACAACCTTTTTAGCATACTGTACAGGTATTTTACGAACTCCCTGTGTTAGATAGATCACAAACCCTATCACAATTATAAGGATAAGGATTAAGATGATCTCAACCAAGAGGTCGCGAGCACCGGCACGAAGCATGGTTACCTCGTTTGCAATAGTTGCGGGTAGTCTGGAAATAATGTTAATCGTAATGATAAGAGAGATGCCATTACCAATACCACGATCAGTAATTTGTTCACCTAACCACATTAACAACATCGTACCAGTTACCAAAGCAACAATGGTCATCATGATAAAACTAAATCCCGGATAGGCGACAACACTTTGTCCACCTGACTGGAGTCTTATCAAATAATTTGCAACTGCCCAAGCCTGCATAGCAGCTAAGAAGACTGTACCGTAACGAGTAATCTGTGTGATCTTACGTCGTCCGGCTTCGCCTTCATTTCTCAAGCGCTGGAAATAAGGGAATACGCTACCAAGCAATGTGATGATAATGCTGGTGGAGATATAAGGCATAATACCTAATGCGAATACAGTAGCTTTTTTAAAAGCACCACCTGCAAACATATCCCACAAGCCAAGCAGAGTATTGTCCATTCCCGATGCAGCCGCCGCAAGTAATTTTGCATCAATTCCTGGTAGCGGAACATGAGCACCAACACGAGCTAGAAATAAAACAAAAAGCGTAAACAATATACGTTGTCTTAATTCCTGGATCTTGAACATGGAACGAACAGATTGCATCATAATACTATAGCCTTTCCACCTGCTTTTTCGATCTTTTCTTTCGCTGTTTCGCTAAATGCATCCGCAGTGATCTCCATTGCTTTAGTCATTTCACCGTATGCGAGAATTTTAACAGGTATATTCAGTTTCTTGATCAGTCCGAATTCTTTTAATGTTTCTGCAGTAACTGTTTTTACATCTTCAAGTAAATTTAATTCTTGAAGATTAACAATTTGATATTCTTGACGAAAGCGTTTGTTAGAGAAACCACGTTTCGGTACACGACGCTGTAATGGCATCTGTCCACCTTCAAACCAAGGATGCTGCTTTGAACCTGAACGCGATTTTTGACCATTCATACCGCGGCCACCGGTTGTTCCCCAACCAGATCCCTGACCACGTCCAAGACGCTTAGTCTTTTTAACTTTAGCTCCCTTTGCAGGGGTTAATTTAGATAAACTCATGATAGCTCCTCTACCTTTAGAAGATGAGGGATTTTATTGATCATACCACGAATAGCGGGGTTATCAGGCAATACTACCGATTTATACATTTTGCCAAGGCCCAATGCTTCGATGGTAAGACGAGTTTTTGCCCTATATCCGATTGTACTTTTGATCTGTGTGATCTTTAGTTGTTTTTCTTTTTTCTTTGCCATTTTAATTAAAAACCTCCTCAACAGTCACACCGCGTCGTTTTGCGACCATATATGCATCTTCAAGTAAGCTTAGAGCATGCATTGTAGCTTTAACAACATTGTGTGAGTTAGCACTGCCGATAGATTTGGCAAGAATGTCTGTCACTCCGACCTGTTCCATAATAGCACGAACAGGGCCGCCGGCAATAATACCGGTACCGGGAGAAGCCGGTTTTAGTAAGACCTTTGCGCCACCGTATTTAGCAGTGATCTCAAAGGGGATAGTTCCATGTATAATTGGAACGCGTACCAAATTTTTCTTGGCATCTTCGCGTCCTTTATTAATCGCGTCTGTTACTTGATTTGACTTACCAAGGCCAATTCCAACATGGCCCTTAGAATCACCGATCGCAACGATAGCGTTGAAACGAAAACGACGACCACCGGTAACCACTTTAGCAACGCGATTTAGCTTGATTAATTTACCTTCACTCAATTCGAGTTCGGCTGGATTAATTGATCTCAATGCGTACTCCTTTGTTAGAATTCTAAACCGTTTTTACGACATGCATCAGCTAAAGCTTGAACACGACCGTGGTAAATAAAACCATTACGATCAAAAACAACAGATGTTATACCGTTTGCTTTTGCTTTTTCAGCAATGGACTGTCCAACACCAACACTCAATTCTGTTTTATTTTTTCCCTTGAGAGATTCACGAAGATCTTTAGCAAAAGAAGATGCTGAACAGATTACTTCATGAGTATCATCATTAACTAATTGAGCGCTAATGTGCATATTGCTTTTATACACAACGAGGCGAGGTCTAGCAGCAGTCCCGGACAATCTTTTTCTAATCCGGATCTTTTTCTTTATTCGCGCGTCGCGTTTCGATTTACTTTTACATTTCATGATTGATCCTTTTTCAAATTGGCGCTATTGCTTATTAGGCACCACCGGCTGTTTTACCGGTCTTACGCTGAATTTGTTCACCCACATAACGAATACCTTTACCTTTGTAAGGTTCAGGTTTACGCAACTTGCGGATTTGGGCAGCTACTTCGCCGACCAATTGTTTATCAATACCTGTTACTTTAATAATGTCACGCTGTACAGAGAATTCTATTCCATCAGGCGCATCCAAAAGGATTTGGTGGGAATAACCAAGATTAAGCAGAAGACATTTATTGCTTCTGACTTCACCGTGAAAACCAACACCAACTATCTGCAAGGCGATCTCGTAAGCATTCAGCACACCCTCAACCATATTGGCAATAAGGGCACGAGTTAAACCATGCAAAGCACGTGATTTCTTTTCATCACTTAAGCATTCTACGATCACTTGATTTTCATCAATTTTAACCGTAACACCATCAGTAAAGGATTGAGTGAGTTCGCCTTTGGGGCCTTTGACCACAACGACATTGTCTTTAATGTCTACCGTTACACCGGCAGGTATTTCGATAGGTTTTTTTCCGATTCTCGACATATCAATCCTTTCCTACCATATTTTACACAAATATTCGCCGCCAACCTGCATTTTGCGAGCATCTTTATCGGTAATAACACCGTGTGATGTCGACAGAATACCGATTCCTAAACCATTGTTTACACGGGGGATATCTGTGCTTTTAACATACATTCTACGACCGGGCTTACTTACACGTTCAAGAGTGTAAATCACGGGACGTCCATCTTGCTGATATTTCAGATAAAGACGAAGCATACCTTGTTTACCATCTTCAATTAAGATAAAATCTTTTATGTAACCCTTTTCCTTGAGCACAAGAGATATCCTGGCTTTTAATTTTGAAGCCGGGATCTCTACCCAGGGATGTCCTGCTTTAGACGCGTTTCTAATACGTGTCAAAAAATCTGCAATGGGATCTGTTAGCATTTGTTACCTCTTTTTACCAACTTGCTTTTGTTACACCGGGAATCTCACCCTTTAAAGCCAGTTCACGAAAACATATTCGGCAAAGGCCGAATTTTTTGTAGACGGATCTTGGACGACCGCAACGAGAGCAGCGTGTGTATTTCCGTGTTGAAAACTTTGCTTCGCGCTTAGCTTTGGCGATTAATGATCTTTTAGCCATAACAACATCTTTCCTTATTTTTCTTCACGTCGTACAAAAGGAAATCCAAAACCTTTTAGCAATTCGTATGCTTCTTGGTCTTTATT
Source organism: uncultured bacterium (assembly GCA_964572745.1). Classification (GTDB taxonomy): domain Bacteria; phylum Fidelibacterota; class Fidelibacteria; order Fidelibacterales; family Fidelibacteraceae; genus M50B103. The sequence goes on along the minus strand of CAZNFT010000008.1, from coordinate 39,408 downwards.
TGCCGATGTAGTGAACGTGATGTTCATTCCGCGAACTTCATCTACTTTATCGTAATCAATTTCAGGAAAAATGATCTGTTCGGTAATACCGATAGAATAGTTTCCCTGACCATCGAAGGCTTTATCCGAGAGGCCATTAAAGTCACGCACGCGCGGTAAAGCAACATTGATGAATCTATTTAAAAATTCATACATATTGACATTACGCAGGGTAACCATTAGACCAACAGGATCGCCTTTTCGGATCTTGAAATTTGAAATAGCTTTTTTCGCATAGGTTATAACTGGTTTCTGACCAGCAATTGTTGTTAGATCATTTAGTGCACTTTCCAATTTGCCCTTGTCTTCACGTGCTGTGCCAAGGCCCAGACTTAAAGTGATCTTAGTAAGCTTTGGAACTTGCATCACGTTCTTATACCCGAAGGTTTTTATAAGAGCTGGTGTGATCTCTTCTTTAAATTTCTTCTGTAATGATGGGATATTGCTCATTATTATTTCCCTTCCACAGTTTCGCCTGTTTTCTTGGAAAAACGTACTTTTGAACCATCTTTCAAAATACGAGTACCAATACGGGTAGGCGTACCATTTACAATCAACATACAATTGGACGCATTGATCGCGGCTTCTTTTTCAATAATGCCGCCCTGTGGGTTCTGCTGACTTGGTCGGGTAGCGCGCTTAACAAGGTTCACACCTTCAACGATCACGCGGTTCTTGTCAAGAAAGATCTTAAGGACCTTTCCTTCCTTACCCTTATATTTACCAGCAATTACCTTTATTACATCACCTTTTTTTATATGCACAATTTACTCCTTACAGTACTTCAGGCGCCATTGATACGATTTTCATGTAATGCTTTTCACGCAATTCACGAGCCACCGGACCAAAGATACGAGTTCCCAAAGGTTCTCCCTGAGGGTTGATCAATACGACTGCATTGTCGTCAAAACGGATATAAGATCCATCTGGACGCCCTACTTCTTTATTGGTGCGGACAATAACTGCCTTTGAGACATCACCTTTATGGGCTGACCCATTCGGTAAGGCCTGTTTTATTGCGACAACTATAACATCGCCAACACTTGCATAACGGCGTCCTGTTCCACCCAATACTTTAATGCATTGAACAACTTTTGCACCTGTGTTGTCAGCAACTTTTAATTTACTTTCAACTTGAATCATCGTTTATCTGCCTTTCAACTTTGATGCTATTTTACGACAGGCGCATGATCAAGGATATCCTTGACTCGCCAGCGTTTATTACGACTCATCGGGCGTGTTTCAACAATGGATATGGTATCACCAACTTTGCATACGCTATTTTCATCATGAGCCATAAATTTACGACTAATATTGATGTACTTACCGTAGACAGAATGTTTAACACGTCGGGTGACCTTTACGGTAACCGTCTTATCCATTTTGTTGCTCACAACAACACCGATTATTTCTTTACGATTTGTATATGACATTTCTGAACTTCCTGTTATTTACGCAATCCGAGTTCATACTCATGAATGATTGTTTTCAGCTGAGCAATTTCTCTTTTAAGGAATTTCAACTGACCGGGGTTTTCCAGCTGCTGCAAGGCGTGCTGAAAACGAAGGTTCATAAACGCTTCTTCATCGTCGCGTAATTTTACAATCACATCATCTCTATTTAACTCTTTCAATTCGGCTTTCGATAACATATAATTATCCTCCCAACTCGCGTCTTTTGACCATTTTAGCCCCAATAGGCAACTTGTGAGCAGCCAGACGGAAAGCTTCTTTTGCCATTTCTTCCGATAGACCTTCGACTTCAAATAGAATTCGACCTGGTTTTACCACCGCAACCCAGAACTCGGGTCCACCCTTACCTTTACCCTGACGGGTTTCAGCGGGTTTTTTAGAGACGGGTTTGTCCGGGAATACTCGTATCCACATTTTTCCATGTTTACGAACTATACGTGATATGGCTACACGGGCTGATTCAATTTGACGAGACGTGATCCAAGCAGCTTCGGTAGCCTTTAAGCCATAATCACCAAAACTAACTGTTGATCCACGATATGCCAATCCTGCACGACGCCCGCGATGTTGTTTTCTATATTTTACCTTTCTAGGCACTAACATTGATTACTCCATTCCTGTTAGATTGTAGAGACTTCACCGTTGCAGATCCATACCTTAATACCGATACAACCATAAGTTGTGAATGCTGTTACTTCAGCATAATCAATATCTGAACGCAAGGTATGTAATGGAACACGGCCTTCACGAGCTGTTTCCTGTCGTGCCATTTCAGCGCCGCCTAAACGACCTGATAACTGGATACGAATACCATCTGCACCTTGACGCATAGTATTTTGGATACTGCGCTTCAATATACGGCGGAATGGCATTTTCTTAACCAATTGCTGAGCAATGTTCTCACCAACAAGATATGCGTTCAATTCAGGTTTCTTGATTTCTACAACATTAACGTTTACGTCAAATTGGGTCAGTTTCCTGATCTCTTCACGTAACTGATCGACTTCTTTGCCTTTTGCTCCAATCACAACACCGGGACGCGATGTGTGAATAGTAATGGAGATAGCTTTTGATGTACGTTCAATTTCGATCTTAGCGACACCGGCATTAGCCAGACGCTTTTTCAAATATTTACGAAGCATCAAATCTTCATTTAATTTGGCAGCAAAATTACGCTCGTCATACCAATTTGAGAGCCATTCCCTTGTTACACCAAGACGAAAACCATAAGGATGTGTTTTTTGACCCAAGGTTTACTCCTTCTCTTTCGTATCGACGTCAGCAACTTCTGGAGTTGAAACGACGATCGTTAAATGACATGTACGTTTACGAATCATGTATGCACGACCCATTGAGCGAGGACGGATCCGTTTCATAACAGGACCCTGATTCGCATAGGCTTCAGCAATAATAAGTTCATCAGGATTGATCTTTGCACCTTCTTCAGTATTCAATAAGTTTGATACTGCAGAACGCGTAGTCAATTCGACGATCTTTGCTGATTTCTTGGGCATAAGTGATAGCATATTTAAGACTGTATCAACCTGTTTGCCACGGACCATGTCCAGCATTGGTTTCATCTTTTTTGCACTATGTCTTATGTACTTATTTACTGCACGAGCTTTCATTATATTCCTACTCTTGTTTATGACTTATGTCCGCGGTATGTCCGCGTAGGTGAAAATTCGCCCAATTTATGACCAACCATATTTTCGGTGATATAAACAGGGATAAATTTTGTTCCGTTATGCACTGCAAAAGTGAATCCGACAAAGTCAGGTATAATGGTAGAACGACGTGACCATGTTTTTATCACTTTCTTTTTACCAGCTGACATCATATCATCCACTTTTTTTACAAGTGAAGCATCAACATAAGGACCTTTTTTTAATGACCTAGGCATATATATTCACCTTTACTTTTTCTTCCGACGCGCAACAATATACTTATTGCTCGGATTATTTTTCTTACGGGTTTTATACCCTTTGGTCGGTTTACCCCAGGGTGTACGAGGGTGTCCACCACCAGAGGTCTTGCCTTCACCACCGCCCATGGGGTGATCAACTGGATTCATTGCAACACCACGAACTTTCGGGCGTCTGCCTTTCCAGCGATTACGGCCAGCTTTACCTATGGTGATATTCTGATGATCTTTATTACCTACCTGGCCAATTGTGGCTAAGCAAGTTTCCAGGATCATACGTGTTTCACCAGAAGGAAGCTTAATTGTTACATACTTGCCCTCTTTCGCCATGATCTGTGCACCAGCACCAGCTCCACGAGCGATTTGGGCTCCCTTACCAGGTTTCATTTCAATATTATGAACTGTTGTACCTGCTGGGATGTTTTTTAACGGTAACGCATTCCCACGTTTAACGGGTGCGTCTGTACCGGAAATCAGCTTATCGCCGACCTGTACGCCCTCTGGAGCAATGATGTATCTTTTTTCACCATCTGCATAAATAAGCAGAGCAATATTAGCCGAGCGGTTAGGATCGTATTCAATAGCTGCAACGCGTGACGGTACCCCAAACTTTTCGCGTTTGAAATCAATCAAACGATAGTGACGTTTATGTCCGCCACCGCGTCTGCGTGAGGTAATTCGACCATTATTGTTACGACCACCACTTTTGGGATTCGGTTTCAGCAATGATTTTTCCGGTGCTTTTTTTGTCAATTCGTCAAAAACCAATGTGGTTTTATAACGTTGACCCGGAGTGTGCGGTTTGTAGCTTTTTAAAGCCATAAGATTCCTATTCCTTAAACAGCAGTTTCGCCTTCAAAGAAATCAATACGATCTCCTGCAGCAAGGGTTACGATCGCCTTTTTCCAAGATGCTCGTCTACCTTCTGTTCGGATTGTACGTCCACCTGAGCGAACTGTCATTGATTTCACTTTACCTTTTCTGTTCATCGTAGCAACATCAGTAACTTTGACGCTGAAACGATCTTCAATCGCCTTCTTGATCTCGATTTTATTAGCATCAGGAGCTACGACAAAAGCATACTTGCCCATCTCTTCGCCCATGATACTGATCTTTTCGGTCAAGATCGGCTGGATGATGATATTCTTTTTCATTTATTCACCATTCCCTTACTTAAGGGCCTCGTTGATGTTCTTAACAGCTGATTTTTCAATTACAAGAACTTCACAATCCATAATTTCGTAAGTTGAAGCTCTTTCAGCGGGCACAATATATACATTGGGAATATTGCGTGCAGCTAAATAGAGATTTTCTTCAAACTCAGAAACCAGAACAGTTAATTTCTTGCCTGCTAAACCAAGTTTATCAAGAATTGTTGCAAGGCTTTTTGTTTTTGCTTCTTTTAAATTAAAATCGTTAACGACCATGATAGCATTGTCGTTCATTTTCTGTGAAAGAGCTGAGCGACGTGCCAATCGTTTGACCTTTTTGGGAAGCCTTGTGGTATAAAGATGTGGAACGGGTCCAAATGCTCTTCCACCGCCAACCCATATAGGAGAACGACGAGAACCGGCACGAGCTGTACCGCGACCTTTCTGTCTCCAGGGCTTAGCACCACCACCTCGCGCATCACTGCGAGTTTTTGTTTTGTGTGTTCCCTGGCGCATATTGGCTAACTCAGCCTTAACTGCAAGATAAATAGTATGTTCATTGGGTTCTATACCAAATACCTCTTTTGCCAGATCCACTTTCTTATCTAATTTTTCACCATTGGTTTTGAAGACATCTACTCTCATACCACATCTCCCGATTTAACTAGTTGGACAATTCCATTCCGGGATCCGGGAACGCTGCCTTTAACCAACAGTATGTTTTTGTCAGTACGGATCTCTACGACCTCGATATTCCTGACTGTCACTGTTTCATTACCCATTTGACCTGCCATCTTCATACCTTTCCAAACGCGGGAAGGTGATGAACCAGCTCCAATTGAACCTGGTCCGCGAAGTTGGGATTTTTGGCCATGGCTTCCTTTTCCACCGTGAAAGTTATGACGTTTTACTGTACCTTGAAATCCTTTTCCTTTGGATTTCCCGGTCACTGCAACGATGTCGCCTTTTTTAAAGACATCAACATTGATAACGTCACCAACTTTAACACCATTAACTTCTTCAAGACGAAATTCTTTTAAAGTACGCAATACTTTACCAGCACCTTTAAGGTGACCAAGTTCGGGTTTAGTAACAAGCTTTTCCCGTACTTCGTCAAAGCCGACTTGCACTGCGGAATACCCATCAGTTTCGTCTGTTTTGATCTGTGTTATATAGCATGGTCCGGCTTCGATGACAGTTACCGGAATATTCCGGCCGCGTTCATCGAAAATGCGGGTCATACCAATTTTTTTTCCTATGATTCCGTTCACAGTTTTAACCTTTTCTATTCATAGGTGCATCAACAAAGTGAGAGGCGCCTAATGTTTGCGGTTTACATTAAACCTTAATTTCAATATCCACGCCTGCAGGAAGATCCAGTTTCATCAATTCGTCGATGGTCTTAGTCGTGGTATTCAGGATTTCAACAATGCGTTTATGTACCTTGATCTGAAATTGTTCGCGTGATTTCTTATTAACGTGAGGTGAACGGTTAACCGTAACAACTGTACGTTTTGTAGGCAAAGGAATGGGGCCCGAAATAACGGCGCCTGTTGACTTTGCGCGCTGAACGATCTTCTCGGTTGATTTATCAAGAAGATTGTGATCATAAGATTTCAACGCAATGCGTATTTTTTGTCCTGCCATAGTACTCTAGCCTTTATTATTCAATGATCTCTGTTACAACACCAGCACCAACCGTACGACCACCTTCACGAATAGCGAAACGTAGTTCTCTTTCCATCGCAACGGGTACGATCAATTCAACAACAGCTTCAATGTTGTCTCCGGGCATTACCATTTCTACTCCATCAGGAAGTGCGATAGATCCAGTTACATCCGTGGTACGAAGGTAGAACTGTGGACGATAGCCATCCATAAAAGGTGTATGACGTCCGCCTTCTTCTTTCTTCAAGACATAGAAGTTTGCTTTGAATTTCTTGTGAGGTGTAATTGACTTAGGCGCAGCTACAACCATTCCTCGGCGTAACCATTCCTTGTCAATTCCGCGAAGCAATAAACCAGCATTATCACCGGCTTCTCCACGATCCAATAACTTACGGAACATTTCAACACCGGTTACAACTGTTTTCTTTGCAGGTTCATCTGTCATACCTACGATCTCTACTTCTTCTCCAACCTTGATCACGCCGCGTTCAATACGACCTGTACCAACGGTTCCACGTCCTGTAATTGAAAATACATCTTCTACTGGCATCAAGAAAGGTTTGTCAACTGCACGTTCTGGCTCTGGAACATATGAATCAACTGCATCCATCAAATCAAAAATACATTTTGTCTTTTCTGCATCATCAGGATTGTTCAAAGCTTCAAGTGCTGACCCCATGACAATCGGAGTATCGTCACCGGGAAAATCGTATTCACTCAATAATTCACGAAGTTCCATTTCTACAAGCTCTAATAGTTCAGGGTCATCTACCATATCAACTTTGTTCATAAAAACAACGATGTAAGGTACATTCACCTGTTTTGCCAATAAAACGTGTTCGCGGGTTTGAGGCATAGGACCATCAGCGGCTGATACTACCAAAATAGCACCGTCCATCTGAGCGGCTCCGGTAATCATGTTCTTAATGTAATCTGCGTGGCCCGGACAGTCAACGTGCGCATAATGGCGGTTGGCTGTTTCATATTCAACGTGAGAGGTCGCAATTGTAATACCACGTTCACGTTCTTCGGGTGCATTATCAATACTGTCAAATGAACGAACTTCTGCACCGCCTGCTTTTGATAAAACTGTTGTAATAGCAGCAGTAAGTGTTGTTTTACCGTGATCTACGTGACCAATCGTTCCTATGTTCACGTGGGGTTTGGTACGTTCAAATTTTGCTTTAGCCATTGAAAAACTCCTTTGTTTCTCTTAATTAATTTTTTCCGCAATACTTGCGGGAGCAGCTGAATAATGATCAAATTGCATTGTAAAAACTGCTCTTCCTTGGGTGATTGATCTCAAGTCTGTGGCATAACCGAACATTCCGGCTAAAGGAACATCAGCATTTAAGACCTGGGCATCATTCCTGGGGATCATTCCTTTGATCTGGCCCCTCCTCGAAGTGAGGTCACCCATAACATCTCCCAGATACTCGTCTGGAGTAACGACTTCCACTGACATGATCGGTTCAAGCAAAATTGCTCCTGCTTGACGAACAGCTCGTTGGAAAGCAATACTTCCAGCCACTTTAAACGCCATTTCCGAGGAATCAACCGGATGGTGATTACCATCTAACAGCGTAATTTTTACATCTTCAATTGGATATCCTTTTAGGACACCTGTTTTACATGCATCAAAGATACCACGTTCAACTGCGGGAATATATTCTTTTGGGATTGAACCACCGACGATCTTGTTTACAAAAACAAAACCCTTCGCCTGTTCAGAAGGCTCTACTGTGATCTTTACACGAGCATATTGTCCTTTTCCGCCTGTTTGCTTCTTGAATATTTCATCAACGGTCGCTGCTTTTGTGATCGTTTCTTTATATGCAACCTGAGGCTTGCCTACATAGGCCTGAACTTTAAATTCTCGTTTAAGGCGATCCACAATAATATCAAGGTGTAATTCACCCATTCCCCAAATAATTGTCTGACCGGTGGCCTCTTCAAATTTAACCTGAAAAGTCGGGTCTTCATCAGCCAATTTTATCAGACCTTCCGTCAATGAATCATGATCAGCTTTTGAAGCAGGTTCAATTGCTACGCTGATAACAGGATCCGGAAAATCCATTTCTTCCAAAATGATCTGATTTTTCTCATCACACAATGTCTGACCGGTACGTGTATTTCTTAATCCTACAACCGCAACGATATCACCGGCATATGCCACTTTGATATCTTCACGCTTATTTGCATGCATTTTTAAAAGACGGCCTAAGCGTTCACGCTTACCGTTTTCTGAATTGATCATATACTTACCTGCTTCAACAGATCCACTATACACACGCAAATAAGTTAAGCGCCCGACATACGGGTCGGTCATGATCTTAAAAGCCAAGGCAGAAAAAGGATCATTAACATCCGCGTGGCGAATTTCGATCTTATCTGTCTTGGGTGATTTTCCTTCTACCGGTGGAACATCCATAGGTGAAGGTAAATAATCTACAACAGCATTCAAGAGCTCCTGAATACCTTTGTTCTTGAAAGCAGAACCGCAGAGCACAGGGATAATATCCCCTTTAATTGTTCCTTGACGGATAGCCGATTTCAATTCTTCTTCTGTTAATTCTTCGCCTTCAAGATATTTTTCCAAAAGGGAATCATTGTAACAAGCAACTTCTTCGACCAGACGATAGCGATATTCTTCGACCTTCTCGGCCATATCCTTTGGAATGGGACCATATTCAAATTCCATTCCTAAAGTTTCATCTTTATAAAGAATAGAACGATTATTGATAAGGTCGATAATTCCAGTAAACATATCACCTGAGCCAATTGGCAAGAAAACAGGAAGCGGATTGGCACCAAGACGCTTACGCATCATGTCCAAAACATTGTAAAAATCAGCTCCTGCACGATCCATTTTATTAACGAATGCAATGCGAGGAACTCTGTATGTATTTGCCTGCTTCCAAACAGTCTCGGATTGAGGTTCTACCCCACCGACACCACAGAATAGGGCAACCGCTCCATCGAGAACTCTTAAAGAGCGCTCAACTTCGGCTGTAAAATCGACGTGACCGGGTGTATCAATAATATTGATCCGGTACTTGTTCCAAGAACAAGTGGTTGCAGCGGAAGTAATTGTAATTCCACGCTCACGCTCTTGGTCCATCCAATCCATTATAGCTGCGCCTTCGTGTGTTTCACCTAAACGGTGAGACACTCCGGTATAATATAGAATACGCTCGCTTGTTGTCGTTTTACCGGCATCGATATGAGCCATGATTCCAATATTCCGCAATTTAGATAGGTCTAATGCCACGTGATATTACCTTTCCCCTTCGGGGCTTATCGACTAAAATGAGCGAATGCTTTATTCGCTTCAGCCATGCGATGTACATCTTCTTTTTTCTTCATTGATGAACCTTCACCTTTAGAAGCGGCCATCAATTCCGCAGCCAACTTATTGGCCATTGCTCCACCTGAGCGAGCACTTGAATAAGTAATGATCCAGCGCATTGCAAGAGCATAACGGCGGTCTCGGCGAACTTCTACAGGAACCTGATAGGTTGCACCACCGATCCTCTTTGACTTAACTTCTAAAACAGGTGCTACGTTATCCAATGCTTTTTGAAAAGCATCCAGACCTTTACCGCCTGTTTTTTCATCAAGCTCATCGATTGCGTCATACAGAATCTTCTCGGCAACACCCTTTTTACCTTCTTCCATCAAGTTATTTACAAACTTTGTGATGGTTTTAGAATGGAATTTGGGGTCCGGTAATACGTCGCGTTTAGGTGGCTTATTTCTTCTTGACATAAATAGTCTCCACTTTAAGATTTCGGACGCTTAGCGCCGTATCGTGATCTGCTCTGTCGTCTACCTTCCACACCGGCAGTATCCAGTGTGCCTCGAATGATATGGTAGCGAACACCCGGTAAATCCTTTATACGACCTCCTTCAATCAGCACAATTGAGTGCTCCTGGAGGTTGTGGCCTTCACCCGGGATGTATGCCGAAACTTCAGTGCTCTTATCAAGACGAACACGTGCTACTTTACGAAGCGCTGAGTTCGGCTTCTTGGGCGTCGTTGTATAGACGCGGGTACAAACTCCACGACGTTGTGGGTTTGCGTTTAAGGCAGGGACATTGTTCTTTTTCGTAATCTTTTTTCTGCCCTGTCGTACTAACTGATTGATCGTTGGCATAAGTGTTTTTCTCCAATTTTCACAAAAGCTCAGTAAGATAATGCAAGTAGCGCTTGTTTGCAAGTTTTTGTTGCTTTTTTTATAAAAAAATAATCTATATATAAAGATGGATATTTTTCTCTAATACTTGATCTTGTTTTTCTTTTCTCATTTACTACTCCAATACAAGAACTTGATAAACACCCAATTAGCCTCTTTAAACAATGATCATATCTGATTTTGCTTAAGGTTTCTCTCTATCAGTAAGCCCGCTTTGAGTTAATATTTGCTGAATGCTTTTTATAATTTTGTTTTTTCCTTTATCCCTATACTTTTAGGCTAGATAAAAAAAGGGCTCGCTTTTATGAGCCCTTACATATATTTATTATATTTTTTTTAATTGATCATTCAACAGGTGTTTCTACTGACTCGAGTTCAACTTCCGGCATCTGTTCATCAACGATCTCTTTGTCCACAAGAAGCTTTTCTACTTCTTCAAGCTGAGGTTCTTCAACTCGTAATGTACGATATTCTGACATACCGGTACCAGCTGGGATCATACGACCAATGATGATGTTTTCTTTCAAGCCACTCAAATCATCAATCTTTGCTGAAATGGCTGCGTCTGTTAAAACACGGGTTGTTTCCTGGAAAGATGCTGCTGATAAGAATGATTCGGTGTTCAATGATGCACGAGTAATACCAAGCAACAATGGATCAAAAGTAGCAGGTTTTGCAGCTTTAAATTTGGCTGGACGTTTTTCTGCAGCTTTATGTCTGGCATTGTCTTCTTTAACCAATTGACGAGGATAAACGTTACCCTCGATCAAAGATGTATCACCGGAATCGCTGATAGCTACCATGTCAAAAAGTTTATCATTTTCAGATTGAACTTCCTGACGACCAACACGATCACCAATCAAGAAATTAGTATCACCCGGATCGTTGATCTCTACCTTCTGCAACATCTGACGAACAATAACTTCAATATGCTTGTCATTGATACGTACACCCTGCAGGCGGTAAACATGTTGGATCTCGTTTAATAAATGTTTCTGGACTTCTTTCACACCACGGATCTTTAAGATCTTGCGAGGAGGAATTGCACCATCACATAATGGTTCACCAGAACGAACATAGTCGCCTTCGTGAACAAGAATATGTTTTCCCTTGGGGATCTTATAGGTATAGACCTCTCCAAGTTCGTTGGTAATACGGATAGTCTGAATACCGTGTTGTAATTTATCAAAACGAACATTTCCGTCAACTTCAGTAACAACAGCTTCATTACTTGGGTTACGAGCTTCAAATAATTCTGATACTCGAGGAAGACCACCGGTAATATCGTTGCTTCGGGCTGACTGTTTTGAGCGTCTTGCTAATGTCTGTCCCTGAATGACCTTATCACCTTCTTTGATGATAATCGATGCGTTTTCAGGTAGGGCAATAGGCTTACCAACGAGCTCTCCCGTTTTATCATTCAAAATAGCAATACGGGCAGTTTTTTCACGGTCTTTAGAAGCAATGATCTGCCATTCTATACGGCCTGATGAATCTGTGACCTCATCATAGGTTACGCCAGGTATCAAGTCCATAAATTTAGCCGAACCATCATATCTGGATACGATATGTTCGTTATAAGCATCCCAATCGTAAAGAACTGAATCCAGTGTTACCTTATCGCCATTTTTCACATGAACTTTAGCACCTTGTGGAATAGTGTAAGTGATTAAATTACGATTATCATCATCAATAATTGATACTTTTCCGTTACGTACAAGAGCAATATTCAAGTCATTATCTGAGATAAGTAAATTATCACTGAGTTCAACGCGACCTTTAAATCGTGCAGTTTGTTTAGATTCCTGAACAATACGGCTGGCTGTACCTCCAATATGGAATGTACGTAAGGTCAACTGTGTACCAGGCTCACCAATAGACTGTGCTGCCATAATACCAACAGCTTCACCGGTGTTAACCAGTTTGTCCGTAGCCAGGTTTCGTCCATAACATTTTGCACAGACACCCGTTTTTGCTTCACAAGTCAGGACTGAACGAATATAAACTGATTCAACATTAGAGTTGGAGATCTTTTCTGCAAGATTTTCTTCAACGAATTCACCAACTTCTGCGATAACTTCGTCAGTTAGCGGATCGATCACATCTTCTTGTAAAACACGACCTACAATACGTTCTTTAAGATGTTCAATAATATTTTCGCCTTCTTTAAGAGAAGCCACACGAATACCGTTAATGGTACCGCAATCAATACTATTGATAACAACATCCTGAGAAACATCCACTAAACGACGAGTCAGATAACCGGCATCCGCTGTTTTGAGAGCTGTATCTGAAAGACCCTTACGAGCGCCGTGAGTAGAAACAAAATACTCAAGCACTGTTAAACCTTCTTTAAAGTTAGAGGTAATGGGAGTTTCAATAATATCGCCCCCGGTACCACCGATATTTTTCTGTGGTTTATTCATTAAACCACGCATACCGGCTAACTGCTTGATCTGATCTTTAGATCCACGAGCACCTGAATCAGTCATAATAAATAGAGGATTAAAGCCTTCATTATCTAAAACTAACTTTTTATTCATAACATCCTGAACTCTATCAGTTGTTTTAGACCAGGCATCAATAACCTTATTATAACGTTCGTTTTCAGTAATGATACCGCGTTTACGCTTATCATTGATCTGATTTATATTTTTTTGAGTTATATCAATGATATCAAACTTTTCTTCAGGAATGATAACATCGCTTAAACCAATAGAAACACCTGAACGCGTCGCCATCGAAAAGCCAAGGTCCTTAAGATCATCAAGGAACTCAACAGTACGATTAACACCCACATCGCGGTTACATTCACCAACAATGCTTTCGATACGTTTCTTAGTCAACAATTCATTGTAATAGGGCATTCCCTCTGGAACAATGGAGTTAAATAAGATACGACCAACAGTTGTATCTATCATTTTATCCTTTAGAGCAATTTTTACTTTGGCGTGCAATGTTACCCAGTCATTATCTAAAGCAAGAAGAGCTTCGTCGGCGCTATAAAAAACCGAGCCCTCGCCTATCTGATTAGATTTGGCACGAGTAATATAATAAGAGCCTAAAACCATATCCTGAGAAGGAATGGCAATAGGATGCCCATGTGCAGGATGAAGAATATTGTTTGATGCCAGCATCAGCATACGAGATTCGATCTGCGCTTCAAAGGACAAGGGTAAGTGAACAGCCATCTGGTCACCATCAAAGTCAGCGTTAAAAGCAGAACAAACCAAAGGATGCAAGCGGATAGCTTTGCCATCAATAAGAATTGGTTGAAAAGCCTGAATACCCAAGCGGTGAAGTGTAGGAGCACGGTTTAAAAGAATAGGATGATCCTTAACCACGTATTCCAAAAGATTCATAACTTCAGGATCACGATTTTCGACCATTACTTTAGCAACTTTTGCTGTACCGGCTTTTCCACGAACAAGAAGTTCATGAATAAGGTGAGGTTTAAAGAGCTCGGTCGCCATTTTCTTGGGAATACCACACTCATGCATACGCAATTCGGGACCCACGCAAATAACTGAACGGGCTGAATAGTCAACACGCTTACCGAGCAAGTTTTGACGGAAGCGACCTTCTTTACCGTTAAGCATATCTGAAAGGGATTTTAAAGGACGACGTGTACCTGAACGAACAGCTGCACGTTTTCTACCATTATCAAATAGTGAATCCACGGCTTCTTGAAGCATGCGTTTTTCATTTCGCAAAATAACTTCAGGAGCCCTGATATCGATCAACTGTTTTAAACGGTTGTTTCGAATAATAACACGACGGTAAAGGTCATTCAGATCTGAGGCTGCAAATCGGCCACCTTCAAGAGGAACCAAGGGGCGCAGTTCAGGGGGAATAACCGGTAATACCTTCAGTATCATATATTCTGGACGGTTGATCGGTTCGCTATCGTCCATAGTAGTAAATGATTTTAAGATCTTTAAACGTTTAACTAGATCATTGCGTTCAGAAATCGACTTCGTTTTGCGAAGTTGTGCTTTTAAATCACTCACCAATTGAGTGACATCTAAGTCAATCAAAAGTTCGTAAACTGCTTGTGCACCGGTTTTAGCAATGAAAAGATCTTCTTCTTCAACGGGATCCTCTGCTTCTTCACCATAGGTATAAAGAAGTTCGAAGTAGGTATCTTCGTCAAGTAATTCCATAGCTTTTATGGAACGCAACTTGCCGTTATCTTCTACTTCCGCTTTTCCTGGCTGAATTACTACATAAGATTCATAGTAAATGATCTGCTCCAGTTCTTTAGCAGAGATACCCAATACATTCGCTAATTTTGAAGGAATTGATTTAAGAAACCAAATGTGAACCACGGGTACGGCCAAATTGATATGGCCCATGCGTTCGCGACGCACAGATTTGCGGGTAACTTCTACACCGCAACGGTCACAAATAATACCTTTGTAACGAATGCGTTTGTATTTACCACAATGACATTCCCAATCTTTAACCGGACCAAAGATCTTTTCGCAAAATAAACCATCTTTTTCAGGTTTATAAGAGCGATAGTTAATGGTCTCGGGTTTGAGAACCTCACCGCGGGATTTTTCTAATATTGATTCGGGCGAAGAAAGACGAATTTGAATCTTTTCAAAATCTTTTTTCACCGTTTGTTGTTTTAATGTGCTCAATGCCAATGTCATTCCTCCTATAGAAGGATATTATATCAAATCCATTTCAATACCCAGGCCTTCAAGCTCTTTTAAAAGAACATTGAATGATTCCGGGGTTCCAAATTCGGGAAGGTTTTCACCTTTCACGATTGCGTTATAAATACGTGTTCTTCCGTCAACATCATCGGATTTGACAGTCAAAACTTCATGAAGAGTATGCGCTGCGCCATAAGCTTCCAAAGCCCAAACTTCCATCTCACCAAATCTCTGTCCACCAAATTGTGCTTTACCACCAAGAGGTTGTTGAGTAATGAGGGAGTAAGGCCCTGTTGAACGGGCATGCATCTTATCCTCGATCATGTGTGACAATTTCATCATATAGATATAACCGCAAGCAACAGGATTATCTATCAGACGACCTGTACGACCATCACATAGTATTTCTTTGCCATTGCTAGGTAATTCAGCTTCTTCCATCAACTTTGCAATATCATCATAGCTTGCACCGTCAAAAACAGGGGTCTCAAAATGAACACCAAGTTCTTTACCGGCCCAACCCAGCATCGTTTCATAAAGCTGACCAAGGTTCATACGAGAAGGTACGCCTAAAGGATTCAGTAAGATATCCACAGGGGTTCCGTCGGGCAAGAAAGGCATATCTTCTTCAGGTACGATAATTGATACCACACCCTTGTTACCATGACGACCAGCCATTTTATCACCGACGGAGATCTTACGCTTAGATGCGATGTAAACTTTAGATAATTTCAGAACACCGGGTTGCATATCATCGCCGGCACGAACTTTAAATTGTTCGTTCAGAACATCTTCCTTAATACCATCTTCGATCTTTTGGAAGTTTTCTACCAGCTTAAGAACGCGAGCATAAACTTCTTCATCTTTGATCCAGGCTTTTTCGAGATCTATATCGTCAAAGTCAACTGTTTCAAAAAATTCCCAGTTCCATGTTTTGCGTTTTGCATGAACTATATTACCACCCTTATTATAGATAGCTAAACATTCATGATCTTCAATAAGGTTCTGTAATTTACCAATGAATTTACTACGCAAACCAATAAGTCTATCACCTAATTCGCGAGCAAGTTTTTCAATCTTTAATTTTTCGTCACGACGCGATTCTTTACCTTTACGTTCAAAGAGGCGTGTATCGATAACGACACCATTGGTTGATGGGTCAGCTCGTTTTGAAGCGTCCTTAACATCACCGGCTTTTTCACCAAAAATAGCACGAAGCAATTTTTCTTCAGGAGTAGGATCAGTTTCACCCTTGGGTGTAACTTTACCAATGATAACATCACCGGGTTTTACAGGTGCTCCTATGCGGATCATACCATTTTCATCGATATTTCGTGTTGCTTCTTCAGAAACGTTGGGTATTTCACGAGTCAATTCTTCTGAACCACGCTTTGTGTCACGGACTTCCAATTCAACTTCTTTTACGTGAACTGAAGTCAGGACATCTTCCTTGACCAAACGTTCACTTAAAACGATAGCATCTTCGTAGTTATATCCGCGCCAAGGCATAAAAGCAACCAATACATTACGGCCTAATGCCAGCTCTCCCTGATCCGTTGATGTTCCATCAGCAATGGGATCACCGGCTTTTACCTTTTGATTCTTGCGAACAATAGGTCGCTGGTTGATAGCTGTATCTTGGTTGGTTCTTTGAAATTTCTTTAGGTTAAAGACAACACGACCTTCATTTTCGTCCAATGAAACATCAGCATCAAAATCTTTAAGCGGGCGAAGCACGATCTTTTTGGCATCAACATAATCAACAATAGCGTCGATTGGTGAAATAACCACTGCTCGTGAATCACGCGCTGCTTCCGGTTCCATACCTGTACCAACGATGGGAGCCTTTGGTGTAAGTAAAGGAACGGACTGACGTTGCATGTTAGAGCCCATCAATGCACGGTTAGCATCATCATGTTCCAAAAATGGAATCAATGCCGCTGCGGCAGATACCATCTGAATAGGTGACACATCCATGTAATCAACTTCTGAAGGGTTAGCAATAGGATAATCCGCTTGTTCACGACAACGAATATAATCTGATTCGAATTCATTCTTATCTGTTAATAGCGAATTTGCCTGTGCTATGGTGTTGCGATCTTCGTCATCTGCTGAAAGATAATCAATAGATGTCGATACTTTAGTACCATTTTTATTATGTCTGACCTTCCTGTAGGGAGTTTCGATAAAACCCAAGCGATTAATAACTGCGTAATTCGCTAAGGATGAGATCAAACCAATATTCGGACCTTCAGGTGTTTCAATAGGACATAAACGGCCATAATGAGTGTAGTGAACATCACGAACCTCAAAACCTGCTCGTTCACGAGTTAAACCACCTGGTCCCAATGCAGAAAGACGACGTTTGTGTGTCAATTCTGCCAGAGGGTTAGTCTGGTCCATAAACTGAGACATTTGAGATGTACCAAAGAATGTATTAATAACCGAAGTCAAAATCCGGCTGTTGATCAGCTCTTGGGGAGTCAGTTTATCGGCATTATGAATGTTCATACGATCTTTTATTGTACGAGACATACGTGTAAATGCTAATGAGAATTGATTAGCTAATTGCTCGCCAACCGTTTTAACTCGACGATTACCTAAATGGTCAATATCATCAGAGGCCTTTTCACCTCGACGCATTGAGATCAACTGTTCAACGATCATCACAAAATCTTCAGGTGCGAGAACCGTATTATCCAGAGGTATATCCAAATCGAATTTTTTATTCATACGATAACGACCAACCTGACCCAGATCATATTTCTTGGGAGAGAAAAATAATTTCTCAAAGAATTTTTGAGCTGTTTCAATATTTGGTGGCTCACCGTTGCGCAAGTTGCGATAAAGATAAATTAAAGCATCTTCGGCTGTTGGTTCACGTTCTTCATCGTCAGGAATATCAACTTTATCACGTTCACGACGAATTGAATTAGCCAATAGCTTTAGATCGACTTCACGACCCTCGGCAACAACTTCGATATTTTTGACCTTAGATTTCTTCAGATCAGCAACAACATGTTCATCTATAATAATCTGTTGGTCTTCGGAAGTTCCTGCATTGAGAACAACTTCTCCGGTTTTAGAATCGATGATCGGAGTTACGACAAGGCGTCCTTCCAGCTCAGCATTCACGGGGAGTGTTTCTAATACATTAAATTGCTGTAGAATATCATAATTTGATTCAAATCCTATAGCACGCAGGAAAATAGTAACAGGGAATTTTTTTCGACGATCGATTGTAACATAAATCGCATCAAAAATATCTGTTGTAAGGTCAACCCAAGAACCGCGCATAGGTATAATTCTTGCATTATACAAAACGGTTCCATTGGGATGGCGGGCATCATTAAAAAAGACGCCGGGAGAACGTTGTAACTGAGATACAATAATTCGTTCAGCGCCATTAATAATAAAAGTACCGCGCGGTGTCATAAAGGGGATATTACCAAAAAAGACATCCTGTTCAACCGTATCAGCCAGAGCTGGGTTATCAGAATCTTCTTCGGCGACCTTTAGCACCAATTTTGCCTTTAATGGGGCAGAATATGTAATGCCTCGTTCGACACATTCCTGTTCTTCGTAACGAGGTTTTCCGATCGTATAATATTTATATTCTAAAACGAATGTATCATGATTATCTTCGATCGGAAAGATAGTACGGAATACATTTTCAAGTCCGATATCTTGTCGATTTCTTGGACGTACACGCGTTTGAAGAAAATCCTCAAACGAGCTTAACTGTACATCTAAAAGATCTGGGGCGTCAAGAACATTCTTGATCCTGGAAAAAGATGTCCGCTTGATCTTTCTTTTGATACTAGCCAAGAGATTTTCCTCCCTTGTTATTTAAATTAAAACAAAGAGAGCCATCGCGTAGGTGACGGCTCATTTTGAACTCACTGAGCGTTACCTGTAAAACCATTACTTAAGCTCTACAGTAGCTCCTGCTTCTTCAAGTTTTGTTTTAATTTCTTCTGCACTGTCTTTTGGCAAAGCTTCTTTAACAGCAACAGGTGCGCTTTCAACTAAATCTTTAGCTTCTTTGAGACCTAAGCCAGTCAATTCACGAACAACCTTAATAACATTGATCTTCTTTTCGCCAAAGCTCTGAAGCATAACGTCAAATTCTGTTTGTTCTTCGGCTGCTGCGGCTGCAGGAGCAGCGGCTGCGGCAACTGCTACAGGAGCGGCTGCTGATACACCGAATTTGTCTTCGATCTCTTGGATTAGTTCTGAGATTTCCAGCATGTTTGCTGTTTCTAAGTATGCTAATACATCGGCACGTTTAATGTCGGCCATGATAATCCTCCTTTAATTTCTGAGGGTTTTTATAAGTTATTGTTTTGTTTCTTCTAATGATTTCAAGACACCCAACAAATCGCGCATTGGTGACTGCAAGCAGCCAAGTACCTTTTGCATTGGTGACTGAATGGTTGCAAGAAAAGTTGAAAGTAGAATTTCCGCTGAGGGCAATTCCGCAATCACATCAACTTTTTCTTTACCACAAAGCTCACCTTCAAAGATCAATGCCTTTACATCTGGTTTTTTTAGATCCTTCATTTTCTTTTTAAATTCACTAAGGATCTTAGCGGGTGCAACGGGATCCACTCCGTAAACAAGAGCTGTTGAACCGGCGAGGAAATCATCTTTCTTCACGTCGTCATAACCCAAGTCATGAAGTGCACGCAGGATTAAAGTATTCTTTACAACCTGCATCTTAACATCTTTTTCAAAGAGTTCCGAACGGAGCTCATTGATCTGAGCTACATTGAGACCAATATAATCAGAAAAGTAAACAGCTCCAGAGCCTTTGATCTTTTCTGTGATGTCTTTGACTTGCTCAATTTTTTTCGGGCTTGGCATATTCACAAACCTCCTAAGCTAATGCAGATTGTTTATCGATTTTAACACCAGGGCCTTGCGTGGATGAAAGGGTCATCTTCTTAAGATATGTACCTTTTAAAGCCGAGGGTTTTAATTTCATTACAGTACTAAGCATTCCTTTGATATTATCTTCAAGTTGCTCAGCTGTGAAAGATGCTTTCCCAACTAATACATGAAGAATACCATATTTGTCAACGCGGAATGATATTTTTCCTGCCTTTGCTTCCTTGACGGCCTGCTGGATATCATTTGTAACAGTACCGGTTTTAGGATTGGGCATTAAACCCCTGGTTCCTAAGGCACGTCCAAGTTTACCAACATGACGCATAACGTCAGGACTTGCAATACAGACATCAAAATCAAACCAACCACCTTCGATTTGTTTGACATATTCTTCTAACCCAGCAAAATCAGCACCGGCTTCTTCTGCTTCTTTTACCTTATCACCTTGTGTAAGGACCAAGACGCGGACTTTTTTACCGGTACCATGGGGAAGGATGACTGTTCCACGAATATTTTGATCAGCATATCGAGGGTCCACACCAAGATTAAGTGTCAACTCGATTGACTCATTGAACTTGGCGTTAGCGGCTTGTTTAACTAAACCGATACCGTCGGCAAGTGCGTATTCACGTGTCCTGTCAACAAGTCCCTGATTTGCCGAATATCGCTTACTATTATTCATTAATTCTTGCCTCCAGTTAAGCTTCAACCTTTAAACCCATGCTTCGAGCGGTTCCGGCTATCATTTTGGCGGCCTGCTCAACTGTATGGGCGTTTAAATCTTTCATTTTCAACTTGGCAATTTCTTCTAGATCGGCTTGACTTACTGTACCAACTTTCTCTTTGTTTGATACTGGTGAACCTTTGTCAATCTTTGCTGCTTTCTTGAGCAATACGGCTGCAGGTGGGGTCTTTGTAATAAATGTAAATGACCTGTCTCCATAAACCGTAATGATCACGGGAATTATCAAGCCCATTTGATCCTGGGTCTTGGCATTGTATGCTTTACAAAATTCCATGATATTCACACCATGCTGACCCAAGGCCGGGCCAACGGGTGGTGACGGGTTTGCCTTACCCGCTGGAAGCTGCAACTTAATCAATGCTTCTACTTTTTTTGCCATACTTCTGTTACCATTTTTTTGGTTTTATCGTTTTTATTTCTCTTTTTCTACTTGAAGATAATCTAATTCTACCGGCGTTGAACGCCCGAAAATACTAACCATCACCTTCAATTTACGTTTCTCTTCATTGACATCTTCTACGATACCGGAGAAATCAACAAAGGGTCCGTCAACTACTTTTATAGGTTCTCCTATTTTAAAAGGTGTTGCCATAACTTCGCGACCGTCTTTCTTTTCGACTTCACCAAGAATACGAGCAACTTCTTTATCAGTAAGAACCTGTGGAACACCTTTTGACCCGACGAAACTAATAACGCCGGAAATGTTCTCTACAAAATACTTGGTCTCCGCTGACATTTCCATTTTGATCATAATGTAACCGGGATAAAATACTTTAACCCGCGTACGTTTTTTACCATCTCTCATCTCAACTACATTTTCAGTTGGGACTAAGACATTGTCAATGGAATCAACAAAGCCGGAAGCTTCAGCTTCGAAGAGAATTCGCTCTGCGACTGCTCTTTCTTTTCCGGACAATGCTTTCAGGGTATACCATTTCATAGTATTACATCCATTCGATTAATTTTCTGACAAGAGTACCAACACCCATGTCAACAATTGCGATGAAGAGTGTGATAAATGCTGAAAAGATCAATACCACACCTGTTGAAGACTTTAACTCTTCCCATGAAGGCCAGACAACCTTCTTCATCTCATAGCGTACTCCGCTAAAAAAGTCTTTAATTCTGTCAAACAATTTCATATTTCTTGTCCTCGTTTGTCTCGCAGGCCAGGAGGGATTCGAACCCCCAACTTGCGGTTTTGGAGACCGCTGCTCTGCCAGTTGAACTACTGGCCTGACTCACTTTTATCGCGTTTCTTTATGATTTGTATGCTTTTGGCACCACGGGCAGTACTTTTTAAATTCCACGCGTTGAGGATGTTTACGTTTGTTTTTCGTTGTCGTATAGTTACGACGTTTACATTCCTCGCATGCCAAAATGATATTATTGCGTATTTTTTGTCCTGCCATAGTACTCTAGCCTTTATTATTCAATGATCTCTGTTACAACACCAGCACCAACCGTACGACCACCTTCACGAATAGCGAAACGTAGTTCTCTTTCCATCGCAACGGGTACGATCAATTCAACAACAGCTTCAATGTTGTCTCCGGGCATTACCATTTCTACTCCATCAGGAAGTGCGATAGATCCAGTTACATCCGTGGTACGAAGGTAGAACTGTGGACGATAGCCATCCATAAAAGGTGTATGACGTCCGCCTTCTTCTTTCTTCAAGACATAGAAGTTTGCTTTGAATTTCTTGTGAGGTGTAATTGACTTAGGCGCAGCTACAACCATTCCTCGGCGTAACCATTCCTTGTCAATTCCGCGAAGCAATAAACCAGCATTATCACCGGCTTCTCCACGATCCAATAACTTACGGAACATTTCAACACCGGTTACAACTGTTTTCTTTGCAGGTTCATCTGTCATACCTACGATCTCTACTTCTTCTCCAACCTTGATCACGCCGCGTTCAATACGACCTGTACCAACGGTTCCACGTCCTGTAATTGAAAATACATCTTCTACTGGCATCAAGAAAGGTTTGTCAACTGCACGTTCTGGCTCTGGAACATATGAATCAACTGCATCCATCAAATCAAAAATACATTTTGTCTTTTCTGCATCATCAGGATTGTTCAAAGCTTCAAGTGCTGACCCCATGACAATCGGAGTATCGTCACCGGGAAAATCGTATTCACTCAATAATTCACGAAGTTCCATTTCTACAAGCTCTAATAGTTCAGGGTCATCTACCATATCAACTTTGTTCATAAAAACAACGATGTAAGGTACATTCACCTGTTTTGCCAATAAAACGTGTTCGCGGGTTTGAGGCATAGGACCATCAGCGGCTGATACTACCAAAATAGCACCGTCCATCTGAGCGGCTCCGGTAATCATGTTCTTAATGTAATCTGCGTGGCCCGGACAGTCAACGTGCGCATAATGGCGGTTGGCTGTTTCATATTCAACGTGAGAGGTCGCAATTGTAATACCACGTTCACGTTCTTCGGGTGCATTATCAATACTGTCAAATGAACGAACTTCTGCACCGCCTGCTTTTGATAAAACTGTTGTAATAGCAGCAGTAAGTGTTGTTTTACCGTGATCTACGTGACCAATCGTTCCTATGTTCACGTGGGGTTTGGTACGTTCAAATTTTGCTTTAGCCATTGTAGTATTTCTCCTATAGAGTTTACAATTTAATTTGGAAGAGCCCATGATCGGACTTGAACCGATGACCTCATCCTTACCAAGGATGCGCGACTACCACTGCGCTACATGGGCATAAAAAAAGCCCATAACCGAAAACATGCGATTACAGGCTTAATAGCTTGTGGCTTGTTTTCTGGTAAATGCGAACTTTCTGTGTAGCTCTCCCAGGTGAGATGCCAAATATCTTAGAGCGAGTGATGAGGATCGAACTCACGTAGTCAGCTTGGAAGGCTGATGTTCTACCATTGAACTACACTCGCAATATCTAAAAACACGAGTGCAGAACTTTTGTGTTTACTCAACACCCGCAGAAGTGGGCCAGGATGGACTTGAACCACCGTAGACTTACGTCGTCAGATTTACAGTCTGATGCCATTGACCACTCGGCCACTGACCCATTATTCTCTGAGCCACTAGCCGGGATCGAACCAGCGACCATCGGTTTACAAAACCGGCGCTCTACCAGCTGAGCTATAGTGGCGTGCAATATCAAAAAGCCAAGAAATATAAGAAATTATTCGACAGTTGCAAATACTTTATCACAAATTTTCTTTTTTTTTCACTATTAGATGAGATTACTCCCGAAAACAAAAAAAATCATGAGTAAAACAAATAAAAAGAAAAAATAAAGTACTGAAAAATGAGCCTTGGGGTCTTTTCGCTATCCACAAATGCTTAGATGGGAGCTTATGGAAAGGATTGTATTAATTTTGACTCTTTTGCCTTCTGGCAAGTGCATCATTCCATCTTCTCTTCTGCTCTTCAGATTCAGGAATAAGTTTTGGCACATTAACAGGCTTACCTTTATCACCCATGGCGACCATTGTAAAGTAACATGAAATACTATGACGCTGAGTTTTGGACTTAAGATCTTCTGCTATAACTTTTATACCAATCTCCATAGATGTACGACCGGTATAATTAACCGAAGCATAAATTGTAACTAAGTCACCGACATTAATAGCCTTCCTGAAAAGTACTTTTTCTATTGCCAAGGTTACAACATAACACCCGGCATAGCGTGCTGCACACGCATAAGCTGCTTCATCCATAAGCTTTAGCATCTGTCCCCCATGAACTTTTCCCGAGAAATTAACCTTATCGGGTGTCATGAGCATCGTCATCTCTAAACTTGATTTGTTTTGTATCATCTTAGCCCTAATTCTTTATTAATTCCCAACACTGCTGATCTTCTCGCACACTCACAATTTTTTAAGTTTGCAAAGGATATAATAGTCATGTAAACTTCTTGATCCTTGTTTTTTCCTTTGCCCTCTACTTCGCCTAGGCCAAGGCTATGTCTTGACACACAACACACAGTCTTCGACTTTTTACTTTTTACTTTTGCCTTTTTACTTGTATTCAAACTCCCCCATTGCGCTTTCTTATGATCCAATCGGCACAGAGGGCTAAAAACATGATCAGATATAAAAGGTAAGCAGAACGGGCTTCAAAGTATTTGCTAACAAGTAGAGTTTTCTCTTTTATCTCAATTTTATGTTTAAGGCTATCCAACTCTCTATAATGATAGTACTCACCACCATTATTCTTGGCTAACTTTTTTAAAACGGATTCATTGAGGCCGAGCTGACTCGTTTCTATATCATTTTGAATGATTTGAACATCCGAAGTATCGCTGGCAAGTAATTCATCCTTTATATAAAGTTCAGCTTTAATAAAATAATTTCCCCAGTCGTCGTGCTTAAAATAAAATGTCTCATTTGCTTTAGCTCTTTCAATACGCTTAACTTCACCATAAGTGCTATCCAACAAGGTGATCCTTAATTCGTAGTCCTCTAAATCCTCCACAATATCCACTGAAAAAGCCAGAGGCCAGTATGCCATCATGCTATATTTTTCCTGATCGAGTTTGACGAGCTTATCAGCATTCTTGCCTATTAAACTCTTAATTATCCCTTCCATTAGATGAAAATATAACCCATCCCAATCTTTTTGATACGATGCCAGATTCCACACCCACATTCCCGAAGCATTCACGATCACATCATTTCCATTCTCAAGAATAAGCGCATGCCCCTTCTCATCCCCAAGAATTACTTTTCCATCCAGAGAGCTCTCTGCCATCTGAACCGGTGGTAACTGAGTCCAATAGCGTGCATTTTCACGAGGATCGGGATTTACATAAACATAAGCTTTGTAGTCAAGAATTTTAAGCGGCGAGCTATTGATATACTCCCCTTGCCTATCTCTATAGAATAGGAGTGCGGGCGTATTATTGTAGCGTTTCCTTTCTAATTGAGGATGCCAGCTTTGCACAAGAATATCCGGAGATTTTTCGGGGAATTTTTCTTCCCAGTCTTTATAATGATAAGATTCGTAGCGATCCTGGTCATCTAAAATATATTTTACCATAGAAACATCGCGATGAGGAGGATCTGCAAAAAATACGATATTCAACTTAGAAGGGTGGACGAAAACTTGCTGTGACCAGAGCTTTGTTTCTTTTTTATCTGTTATTAATCGCCATTCAAATTCATGCAGACCTTCCGCGCTGAACTCAATATCATTTTGGATGTTCTGACTTCTATAGGCATCCAGAGAAATTTTTTCTTCTAAGACCTTTCCATCGACATATAAAGCAAGTTTGAGATCTTGTTTATTCTTGCCCGGATTATGAACTTCATATTTTACACTGACTGTATCGCCTTGAGCTATATAATCCGGATAACGGAGAGAACGTATCAGTGGAAGAACTTCGGTATTTTTTTCGCCAATACCTATAACATGAATTTTAAGATTGTTTTTTGATCTATAATATTCAAGGTCTTCCCCGAAATATGATTGACCATCGCTCACTAAAAACAGTTCTGAAAAGCGGGCTTCTTTTTCGGCAAATCGCAGAAGTGCCGAGTTATCACTTATTTTTTCATTCAAGTTCAGTCGTTTTAATTTTTGTGGCGCTATATATACCGGCTTTATCATATTTTGCACATGAATAATAGCTAAGTGTTTTTCAAGATCCTTATAAAAGCCTGATCTCAAAATATTGTCGATTTTATAATCTTCTTGAGAGCTTATACTTTCAGAAGCATCCCAAAGAAATGCAATTTCGGCCTCATTTTTTTTAAAACTCTGATGTTCAATTTTAAGATCTAAAAACAAGATGATAAAGATAAAGAATACTATAACTCTTAATACTAATAACAGAATCTTGTGTTTTGGGGAATAAAAATCGCTTGAAAATGAGCGAATTAAGGAAAAAACGCTATAAATAATAAAGATGGCCGCAAGCAGCCAGATAATTCTTGATGATGTCAGGCCAAATTCAAACATAATATTTTATCAACTTAAACCGCGCTTTCCATGTTCGCGGGAAATACTGATAATATGTTCGTAAAGTTCCTTAACTTCATCGTCGCTGATGCATTCTTTAGAAATAGCCTTAAGCTTGGAAAAAACTTCGTCCTCACGTGAAGCATCAAAAACGCCACGAGCTTTTTCTTTTTTTATTTTACCAATCTCAAAGGCAAGTCCCATTCTTTCATCAAGAAGCTTAACGATCTTTTCATCAATACTGTCAATTTTTTTTCTTAGCTTATCCATCAATACTCACTTAAGGGTTGTGAAAGTTGATAATCACCAAATCCGGTATTATCTATAAAAACAAAACGGCGGTTGACTGAATAATAAAGCCAAATCATGTAAGGCTTGGAGTTAATTTCGAAATTATATTCCTCCACAGCATCAGGCTCACCATAAAGAATATAGATCATTCCTCTGTCACTGCGCCAGCCTTCTCTATGCCCGGAAAAGCGCTGATTAGCCACATGTACCCGATAATAATATTCATTCATTAATTCATTGGTCTCTGTACCCGGCGTTGGATCAATCTTTTTCCATATTTCAGTAAAAAATTTCTTTTGCTCATCCCCGGTAGCTTTTTGTACGCGTTTAAGATCTCTTGCAGGAAAATAACCCGTATAAGAAAGATATTTCATCTGATCGATTGCGTCTTCCAGGTCCGGGATTAGCGCACTTGTACCTCCCCAATCAACCCGCATGGGTATGCTTCTGCTGTATAGTTGAGAATCAATCACAGTTTCGAGCTTTAAATAATATTGATTATAATTAAGATCCTTTGTTAAGACAGGAAAAATATATTCGCGCTTTTTCTTGGACAGATCTATTGAGAATTTTGCCTTAGAAACAGTTGCATCGCGACTTTGAATGCTATAATAAAAATCATGTTTCCCTTCGATACCAGAAGCCGTGAAACCAACAAATATTACTTCCGGCATACCTTTATTGTAATTCATCTTAGACGAATCTTTGACAAAATAAAGATCACCCAACATCCAAGAACCCTGGGTAAGGGAGGTCATATCAATATCGCGGACCTGCTTACGCCTGTTCTGGGTTTTTAAATCGGTGATCAATACTTCTAAGCGATATTTACCGGGATCCAGAACATAACTTTTTTTGAGACTGATTAATTCTTTTCGGGAATTTGTCATTTTGAATTCATTGAGAGTCAAACGCTCTATCCAGCTCTCGGATATGACCTTCTTCTTGTCTTTAAAGATCATTATAGAAACATCAAAGCGTCCCTTAAATCTATCGTCTTTTTTCACAAAATGTATTTCATCATAAGCCAAGCTTAGATCAAGAAATAATTCACCCTTCCCTATCTCTGCAGAAGGCTTAACTACATGCTCAATTTTATATTCAGGACCAATTTTCCATTTACCACGCTCACCTATCTGGGCATATAAAGCTGATGAGATAAGCATGAATATCAGCAGAGGTAAAAAATAATTTCTTTTCATAATATAGACCATAAATAAAATTAGCTTGAATAAAGGAAAAATACAATTAGAATTATGAATTATAGTGAAAGGCGAACAGAGGCGGGAATAATACAAAAGTCGAAGACGCGCCATAGCTTTAGCGAAGATGTGCCAGACTCACTGTACCTGAGGGGCACTGTTAATATTTCCAAGGATGGATGCCACCGGCAGGATGACACACTTAGGCCATTTTAGACCTTCATCATCTTGTAATGAATAGTTCTTTCGCTCCGTTCAGGACGATAAAAAGGTGCTCGCAATTTCTTATCGTCCTTTATAACTGATTTCTATTTACCCTCTTTCCTTGGTTGCAAAATCCTTAACATATACATTCCCCAGACAAGGAAAATCGTTAATCCAACTGTTATAACTGCAGTAAAAATAACATGCGGGAGTAAAAGAACAGCCGGATCAATAATAACATATTGCAGAAGTTCCAATAAGATCAGCGTCGCTGCCATAATTGGTAAATAAATCATATTGCTCCGAAGTACAAAGATATAAAGCAAGACCATAACAGCTCCACAGACCAATCCAGCTATTACCCACCACAGTGGAGATAATTTGCCAACAAAAGAGAATCCGGCAAGCACTAATAGTATAAGTGTCAGGACTTTTTTCTTTTCCCATCCCTGGCTTAATTTATCTGCAATTACAAATGCCGCCATCAATCCAAGGAATTGTACAAGATAATTTTCTATGGCTGATAAAATAGAAAACAAAACAGGAAATCCTGCATCTAACTGCAAAGGCGAGATAGCAAAAGGATTCTTAGCAAGAAAATGTCCTTGGGCAAATGCTATTGCAGCCGCCAGCATTATACCCAAAGCAGCACCCTTTAAGCCAATTACATGTTCATTTCTCTTTACCTGAAGAGGAATTCTTGCAAAATAGCCAAAGGGAATAGCATGTAAAAATCCGGAAAACACAGCTCCTATCACGAGTGAAATGATCAATATCAGCATCAGACTGGAAAAAGGTTGAGATGTAGGATATTGTGAAATAATAGTTTTACTCAACATTGCAGTTTGACTTAAAGAAAGCAAAATAAAAGCAATTAAAAATCCCACAAAAACCTTTACATTAAATTTCTTTTTGGTCCAGGCAATAATCCCAAATATCAGTACTGCAACCAACATTGCAGTCTTGATCAGATTTGAAATAGCAAACAAAACACCTTTTAAAACATTTGATTTTTTATATTCGCGATCCCAGTTTTCTGTGCTATGAACAAAGTTTTTTAAGCCACAAACCTTATCGCCGGCAAGCGAAACCTGATAGCGAATATCACCCTCTCTAAGACCGGAATTTATATCTTTATAAATAATTGTCCAATCCGTACGGGCTTTACGTTTTTCGGGAGTAATCTTTACTAATTCCAAATGATCACTGTTGATATCCGAAAATTCAGTCAAGGCAAGTTCGGCCCTTGCTTTTGCCTCATCTTCTTCCAATTGAGCACCGGCACGAGGTTCCGGAACATTATGGAACCAAGAAATGATCTCACCATCACGACCAACATTCACCACAATGGTCTCCGAGCGCCTTACTGCATCGCCTTCAAATGTTTTATACGTAATACTGTAATAATTAGTTGCCAGCTCTTTAGTAAATAATTTACGGAACTGCTCCTTATCTGTATGCTCCCAAGCAAATTTATCTTTTCTGCTAAAACCGGTTTGCATCAAAACATAAGGCTTATAGTCTAAAGAATCTGTTCCCGGATAGTGTTCATGAATAAAAGCATCAGCTATAGCTATTGCTTCTTTCTTTTCAAGATTCAGTCGTGGAACATCTTGTTCAAAAGGAGTAAGGACAGACCAGATGACACTTCCGATTAACAATAATACAACTGCTATCCAAACAGGGAAATCATGATGATGGACGGTTTTTGTAACTTTTTCTTCTATTTCTTCTTTTTCTTTTCTTTTAGGTATCACATGGCCGGAGTTTAGATCTTCTGGTTGAATTATATACCATGCGCCAGCTTGTATGCGCCTGATAACAACGACCAACAAAGGAATTAACATAGCAAGAATAGCCATAATTCTATGCAGCCAGATACCCGGTGCCGACAAAAGAAAAAGTGGCATTGCCATTAACACAATATCATAGACAAAGTGAGAAATAATGACAGGCAAAAGTCCCCAGTTAATATAAATTAGCCCATACAAGATAAAAGGAATGATCATTTCAATAATTCTTGCATAAGCAGGCTGCTGAGGATAATTGGCATGCATTGCACCAAAGATAATAGCTTGGAAAATTAATGCAAAAGCGATCCATAATTTCTTTTTCTTGAAATTCTTTCCTATTAAGATAGCACCCGCCAATGGAACAGCACGGAAAAGTGTTTCCTCCCAAAATCCGGCTTGCAAAGACATAGCTGAAGGTAACAACCATGGGAATGGCATCGCAAGTATATTAGGATCCATCATATTATCTGCCGGTGACCACCAACTAAAAACATGATTTGTTAACCAATAGAAAAAGGTTACAAAGCCGACCATAAAGAAAGCCCAGAGATATCCAAATATTGTGTGACGCATGATCTCTTTTGAAGAGCCCACTGTTTTTGACCACGATCTCCAAAATTGAATCTGGTTAGGGAAAGCTTGCCTTCCAAGCCCCTCACCTGCAGACGAGGAAACAAAAAATATCACCGAGATCAACAGACCATTTAAAAAGGCGACCAACACCTGTTGAAAAACAAATTGGCCCGTAGATAAGGATGTATCATAATAATACCAGGAAAGCGCTATGCTTGTTAAATAAGCCATAAAAACAAGAAGTCCGATAACAACAGACCATTTCAAGGCAGGTTTCCAGATCAAGGTTCTTTTTCTAATCATAAAGAACAAGGCAAGTGCAACGCCCACAATACCATATAATATCAGCATAATGGCCTGTCCAACATAAGCGATCGTAGTATTGGCTGATCGCATTTCTTCGTATCTGTCATCAAAAGTTTCGGGGATCTTGACTGAAGGCATAAACATCGTCAATTCGTCGCCCGATATTTTTATTTTTAATCTGTATGTTGCTTCGGCAACTTCTTCATTTTTCATTTTATAAGTCAGAACATGGTCACGGCGACCGCTTTCTTTAAGTTCCGACGAAGTTTCAAAAAGTTCGTAATTATCAAGATCGGGTAAAAGTCCCGCACGAACATCATTCTTGAGCAAATTGTCAAGATCAATTTTTTCCAGATCTGCACCGGGCAATGTATCGGGTATAATCATTTGGAATCCCAAGAACTCACCTTCGGGAGAAAAAACATAATAGCATTCCTTGATCTCATTGGGATTAAATTGTCTTACTTCCCAGGAATAAGGATGATAAATGCCACTATTGACAATTTCTTGAAATACTTCAACTCCACCAGCTTCAAGTTCAACATAATTTTTAAATCGACTATTGGTATTAAATATTGCTACAGACTCGCTATTCTGAGGCATAAGAGACAGTTCATTATTCAATGAATCGCTCAAATTAAGGATTTCTGTCTTATCAGCTGTTATTTTTACATTTACTATGGGGAAAGCCGTACCAAAGAAAAAAATGCTGTACACTATGGACAAAACAGCCAAAACAGCGAGCATATAAAGCAGTGTATTTTTCTTCATTTCTATTCTCCAATTTGTTTAACAAAATATAATAATAAAATCTCTTAAGTCTATAGTATTAATTTGTATCTATTTTATACTTTAGCGCAATACACTTGACAAGCCAAAATAATTTATATATATTCCAATTAAACTAAATAGAGAAAAAGGGAAGCATATGCTTAAAAACAAAAAGGAATATTTGTTTCTTGAACAAAAAGCCGAAATATTAAAAGCAATTTCTCATCCTGTGCGCCTCTGCATACTTCGTGGCTTGGTACAACAAGGGCCATCTAGTGTAGGTAACATGACAACTTGTCTGGATATCCCTCAAGCAACCGTTTCACAGCATCTTGCAAAAATGAAAGCTGTTGGTATCCTCAAAAGTAAAAGAAATGGTACAAAAGTCATTTACAGCTTACATAATATTTCAAATATTAAAGAACTAATTGAAAGTTTTATCATCAGCTAGAATAAAACTTTTAAAGCTGGTAAAACCAAGCCTCATCCTCGATGAGTGTTTATGTTTCTTCTTATTTCTTAAAAAATCACTCAACAACAATATCTTAATACATAAGTCCGGTTTGCATCCTAAAGCCTTAAGAATAAGCTTTATAATGGTATTTTCTACTTGATAATAAGCTTTGATCATTTTAATAGAAGTAATACTGTTTCACCCGGCGGTACAATAATATCTTTAGCTTGAAGATCGATCTTAGCTTTTCCATTTAAAGGAGATTTGATCCATTCGATCTTTTGTACAGTATTTTTTAGAATAGCTGAAAAATTAGCATCCTGACTTTTTGTCCCGGGATTATATGCCATCAATAGAGATTCATTCTCGGTCTCACGACTTAACAAATAAATATTATTTTTCAGGTCGTGGTGCATTTTCTGTAAATACAAGTGTGGATGATCTTTCCGTAATGTTGTAAAAGCCTTTATCTGATCATAGATAAGGTTCTCTCTCTCTGTGCGTGTTTCTGCTTTAAAAGCATTGTGATCCGTATATTCAAAACCTCCGGGGAACTCATTCCTGTTCTCCGGATCATGTCCACCGGACATACCAATCTCGTTCCCATAATAAAGTTGCGGAATACCTCGCATTGAAAACAAAAATGTAAAAGCATTCAGATATTTTTGAAGATCAGCATTCACAGCCGAATAAAAACGACCCATATCGTGATTATCCATAAAAGTCATCATCATATTTGGATCACGATAAATAAAATCATTCGCAATTTCTCTGTAGAATTTCTCAATCGGCTTATCTTCGACTAAAAGCTGATATATTTCTGAGGATAAACCAAAATCTGCAACAGAAGATAATCCATTATCAACACCATCAGAAAAATAAAAAGACAAACGGGTTCTGTCAAAATCCATGACTTCAGCAAGCAGAAAAAGATCAGGATACTCGCGTTTTAAAGCCTTTCCCCAGCGACTTAAACCCTCAATATCAGAGTAAGCGTAAGTATCCTCACGAATACCATCTAATTTCATGCTTTCTATCCACCAAATAGTGTGATAGATATAATAATCTACCACATCAGGATTGGCCATATTCATATCAGCAAGATAAGCTGCAAACCATCCTTCCATAGGAAATCTGCGCTGAGCATCGGGACCGTAAAAATCTGTCACATCCATGATGCGATAATTGCAATGTTCATAATCGTCCAACGAGCCATTCAGCCAATCCTTGTTCGGTGGATTGATGGCAAGCGGATGCGTAGGTGAAACATGATTGACAATATGATCTTGTATTACTTTAATACCTCGTGCATGACAGCTATCGACTAATTCATGGTAATCATCAAAATCTCCCATGAATGGATCTATTGCATATAGGTCCGTGGGTGTATAGCCGTGATAACAATTAATGTAATTATTTTCATATATGGGCGTCATCCATAAAGCTGTGATCCCCAGATCATCTAAATAATCTATATTATCGATCACTCCACGAATATCGCCACCACGTCTTCCCCATTTGTGTTCAGGTCTGATAGGATCTTTATGTCCTTCAACCAGATTGTTTGTTTTATCACCATCAGCAAATCTATCGGGCATCAATAAATACACTACATCCCGTGCATCAATACCTCGTATTTTATAATTATTTCTTTCTTTTATTTCGTAAGCTAGTCTTATCTCCGGTTCACCTTTTGCTGAACGAAAAACAATATCGAATTCACCGGATCGTTTAATTTTTAACACCAGTCCCAGGTAATGTTCATTATCGTATCTTATCGTCTCAAGAAGTTTTACACTTCGCGATCTGACATGTGCATCCCAATCTCTGAAATCATCTCCGTAAACTAATATCTTCAGAGTATCGTGTTCCATGCCCGACCACCAATTAGGAGGTTCGCAATGAGATACCTCGAGTGCAAAAGACAGGTTAAATATAAGTAATATTAAAAGTATTATTCTGTAATGTCTCATCATATCCTCAAGCTTAAAACAGTGACAAGTAATTAGTAAAAATTTCAAATGTCTGATCATCGGTCTCTGATTACCGGTTTATGGTTTCTGAGCAAGGATTTTCTTTCTAAACAACAGTACCCAAACCAGTAACCAAAGGGCTATTGCTCCTAATGAAATAAAAAAGACCAGCCAGGAACCACTTATTATGCACAAGGGCAGTGCAATTGATGTCCAAATCCCGCCACCCATAAAGGGTTCATGTAATAATTGTTTATAACCAAAGGCAGCATAAGCCGGCGTTTTCTGTTCCGGATCTACAACTCTCAATAGCAATAACCCAGTAGCCGTTACCCCCATAGATTGTCCCATTTCTGCAATAGCTCGTTCAAACCAGGCATCCGGTAATAAGCGTCTGGCAAGAAACATCACACAAAATACATTCCAGGCAATTCCCACCAACACAATGATCATGATCGGAAGTATTTGTGAACCAATGATCTTAACATTGATCATAGCAATTGCAGCCACAATTAAAAAATCCAGAGCTGCACCCGACACGCGCTGAGTAATATCTCTATCAATAATACTGTCTTTTTTTATCACCTTGGACATAAATAATTGTACAATTAATCCGCCGATCATGGATAAGGGAAACATTGGAAATGATGAAAGAATTCCATTTTCTTGCATTCCGGGGAATAGAGATTCAAGACCTATAAGCCCTTGTTTAATAATAAATGCTATAAATATTGCGACACCCACAAGTGCAATATGTAAAGCTAAAGTATCGATTGAAGCAGATAAAACAGTCTGTTTCCCTGCGGAGGGTTGTTCTTGAGGATCATAAATTCCAACAATATTGCTCTCGGATATCTCTGATACTTTTTTAAGTTTTTTTACATGACCATTCTTAACTGCCCAGTTAATTAACCAGGTACCAATAATAATAGCAAAAACAATTCCCATAGTTGCGGATGTCAGGGCAAAATCTGCACCATTTTCCCAACCATAGGTTTTAAAAACCTCTGCCAGCCCTGCCGCAGTACCATGACCACCTTCAAATCCAATAGGAATGATGACGCCAAAATATTGAGGTAATTTAAATATAGGCGTAATAATAAAAAGCGACATGCCTATGCCAACTACATATTGTCCCCAAGCAACGATCTGTCCATAAGCCAACTGAGGGCCACTTTGTCGCCAGATTTCTGAGAGTCGCGGGATCCTAACACCTAAAAACAGACAGGCAAATATAATATTGATCAAAAAACCGGGGAGTTTACTCCATCCGGCGGTTACATCAACCGGCATAGCTTCTCCCCACAACTGAATGATCAGCAGACCAAAAAGACCAGCGATCACGGCTGCAGGTAAGTACAAACGCTGGAGTAAGGGAATCTTTACTCGTAAAATTTTACCAAGAACCAAAAGCAAACACAGAGAAGCAAAAGACAAGATAATTGTCATAATTATCCCTTATTTCATAAGAAGCATTTTTCTGGCATGAGCATGTCGGCCGGAAGTTAATTTATACATATAAATACCCGAAGCCAAACCGGAGGCATCAAGTTTTTTACTATAATTGCCTGCAGACTGATATTCATTAACCAGCGCCATGACCCTATGTCCCGCAAGATCATAAATATCCAGAGTTACAGCCCCATCACGAGTCAATATATAATCAATTGTTGTTACAGGATTAAAAGGATTAGGATAATTTTGTTTGAGTTCAAAAGCAATAGGGACAATATTATCCAAAGCGACCGGAGGAGTTTTTAATTCTTGGTTTGTATAAATACGATATTCACCGGGAGCCAAAGAAATACCGGCATTGACATCACTCACATTAATCGACTGGCGCGTAAAATATTCATACCAGGTTCCAGTATTATGAAAAGCCGGAGTAGCTGTTTGAGTTGTCACATCAAAGTTACCTAAAACAACTGCATTGATCGTGCCTTCGGAAAGCTTTAGTCGCTTTGAGCCAATATTTCCAGCAACCCATTGATCAACTGAATTGGCTGCTGAGAAAACCGGGTATTCGGCTCTCAGAAAATTCATGGCAGAATACAACTCATATACATCGTGGCGATCAGGATCCTTAAAGTAATCCCATTTAATAGGTTTTTTACCTGTGCGATCATTATAATCTATAGAATAAGAATAGCCCAATTCGCCGAATTGCCAGATCATCTTGGGACCGGGATAAGAAAGCAAAAACACAGCTGCCAATTCCATTCTATCTAAGGCCGTGCCTTGGATCTTGATATTGTAGGCACCACTGCTATTTCCATATTCCTTATTTCGAAAAGTAATACGCTCCTCATCGTGACTTTCCATATAACCGACCAGATGTCTCCAACTCCAATTACGATTAGCATGATATACACCACCAAGATCTGAAGAAGGCAGATACCCCATAGATGCTTCAGAGTAATTATGATTTGCATTTCCCCATAACATCATGCCATAGTTAGCCAGATCGATTTCTTCATTATTATCTGCAAAATGCTCAAGAATAATATAAGCCGAGGGATCAACACTCCAAACAACATCGGCCATACGTTTAAGAATCGCTACTCGACTTGCATCATAATTCCCCCAATAGCCAACATTATCACCTGAGTTTTTTTGGGTAAAACCTTTTGAAAGATCAAAACGGAAACCATCGATATGATATTCTTCTATCCAGAATTTATTGGCTCTATCGAGCATATATTTTGTGTGAACACTTTCGTGATTTGCATCATAAAAGACATTGAAAGGATGTTTTGCTTCTGTATTAAACCAAGGATTATTAGCTGTAGGCGCTCCATAATCACCTTCGTTGTAAAGACGAACCATGGGGTTTTGTCCTGTAGCATGATTGTAAACAACATCCAGGATCACAGCAATACCATGATTGTGAAACAAATTCACGAATTCTTTAAATTTTTGAGCTGTGCCATAATATTTATCTAAAGCAAAATAAAATGAAGGGTTATAGCCCCAACTTTCATTTCCCTCAAATTCGGAAACCGGCATAAGTTCAATGGCAGTAATCCCTAATTTCTTAAAATAATTAAGCGAATCCATGAGCGATTGATAAGAATGTTGATAGGACCAATCACGCAATAATAATTCATAAATTACAAGATTATCTTTGAGAGGTTTTACATAGTCATCATCGGTCCAGTTAAATTCTGTTGGATTGGGATCTACCACAGCCACTGGGAAATCCGTTTTTCCTTCGGGATAAACTTTTAGATCCGGATATACAAGAGGTGAAATATATTTATCGTTCCAAGGATCAAGTATCAATTTTGAATAAGGATCGGCAATTCGAATCTCACCATCAACCAGATACTGAAAGGCCAGACTCGAATCAAAATCATTACTAAGGGTCAAAAAGAAAACTGTCGAATCAGGAGCTGGTTCATATTTTAACATTTGGTAATCAGGATCAACTTCCCAATCATTAAAATCACCAATAAGATGGACAAAATCCTTAGCGGGTGCAAATAGAGCAAATTGTATATTATCCGGTGCAACATCAATTCCCATCTCAATACCGGAAGGCAAAGCAGCAATATTATGATCATATTTTACAATACAAACCAAATCGGATGTATCTTGCTCAGCACCTTTACTAGCTACAGAATACAAATAGTTTCTACCAAGAATCAAAGAAGATGCCTGAATACTATGAGTTAGTTCATCCGTATTATTAACAGTTTTTTGCTCTGAATCATTTAAGAAAAGTTTAATATTATCAGCAATTTCACTGGCACCGGCAACAACAGAAAGCGGTGAACTATTATCAATGGATCTGAATATGGGTGAACGCTCGGCTTTTTCATATTCCAGACTGGCAACCGGCTCAAAAATAGCCGCTGTTAAACCACCTTCATATAAGGTTAAAAACAGATCTTCACTTTGAGCACTTCCCGTACTGTTTCTAAAGACAAAAGCTAACTGATAAATATCGACACTTTCAGGACAACTATAATAGTCATGCGGATAGCCGATCACCAATTTATAAAGATTATCACTGACTTTTGTTAGTTTATTTTTTTCGGTATTTGTGCTAGGCCAGTCTGTCCAGACATATTTCCAATCATTTACACCGGTATGCGCATAAATGTCACCTGAATAATCTTTAAGACCCTGCTTTCCTTTTGTTGCATCAAAAAACACAAGGATTGAGTCATGTTGCATTGGTATTGGCGGTTCAGAAGAAAGTGGACTTTGCGCATAAGCAAATACAGTTATAAGGCATAATATACATGCTAAATTTTTCATTATTTTCCTTTGCTTTGGTATAAACTGTTTCAGTTAATATTTTATATCATTTCAAGGACTAATTCAAGGAAAATAAATGGCTTAAGAGTATAAGGGAAACAGATTTTTGTGACCTGGGTCACAGATATTTTTTGGGTATTGAAAAGTCGAATTTTAACATTTAGATTTAATAGAAAATTTATTAATAAAGGGGGTAAAATGCATTCCAACATTGCCTATCATATTTTGCTGAGAGCAAAAGATAGTCGGAAAGATATTGATTTAAAGAATGATATCTTAACCGAGAAAGTATCCGAAATCCTTAAAGACAACAATTGTCATGAGTACTGCTTGGGAGTGCGCTTCGACCAGCTAAACATGCTTATTTCACTCAATCCGGATATTGCCTTGAATGATCTTTTGGCAAAAATCCTTTCACAGACCGAAGCCCTGATCAAAAATGAGTTAAAAATAAAAGGTTTTGTGGGTTGGACAGATGATCATATCATTTATACGCACAGCACAAATTTTATGCGGCACATCGTAGATTTTATTAAAGCTGATGATGAGGATTATCAAGAAGAGCGAAAAGCAAGAGAAGCGGAGTTTTACTATAGAGCAAAAAGGTGCTGCCTATTTGATGACAAAGATCCCATGTTTGATGATCTAATCATGTTGGATATGGAAGAATCTCGGTAGAACTACGCTGTAGTTCAGGGTGCTGTGCTGGAATCATTTGCTATGGCGGTTCATCCCCTTACGGGGATATTAAACCACGCTGTGGTTTGTGGGTTTGGAGGTGGAATCGTTTGCTATTACTATTCATCCCCTAGCGGGGATGTTAAACCACGCTGTGGTTGTGGGTTTGGAGGTGGAATCGTTTGCTATT
>CAZNFT010000007.1:5739-53715 GCA_964572745.1 uncultured bacterium | reverse complement strand
GGCATTTATCATTACATTTGTACGATATTGATGAAACTAATTTATAAGGATTTAAGATGGCTGAATCAAAAAGACTTGTTGCCTTAGATGTGTTTAGAGGTGCTACGGTTGCTCTGATGATTTTGGTGAATAATCCGGGACAATGGGGCGCGCAATATGCTGCACTTAAACATGCACCTTGGCATGGCTGGACACCGACAGATTTTGTTTTCCCTTTCTTTTTATTCATTGTTGGCGTTGCAATGGCTTTTGCATTTCGTAAGTACGATTATGAATTAAATAAGGATGCAGGCAAAAAAATTATCAAGCGAACTTTGATCATTTACGGACTCGGTCTCCTTTTGAACTTTTTAAGACCGGTTTCGGGTGCAAATTTTGGAGAGGTTGTTGGCAATCTTTTTGCAAGCTGGCGCTTGGTAGGTGTTTTACCACGTATCGCACTCTGCTATCTTTTTGCTTCATTGATTGTATTAAAATTTAATCATAAAACTGTTGTTTGGATATCGGTATCCATTCTTGTGGGCTATTGGGTGCTTTTGGCATCAACAGGTGGTTACGGAATAGAAGATGTAATTGTAAGAAAATTTGATCTTGCCATTTTGGGTGATGGTCATATGTATCATGGATATCGCGATACCATGGGACAGCGTATAGCTTTCGATCCCGAGGGACTTTTAAGTACTTTGCCTGCCATCGTGACAACTATTCTTGGCTATTTTACCGGTATGCTTGTTTTAAATAATCCCGATAAAAAAGAATTGGTCAAGAAAATGTTGATCCGTGGTTTGGCTTTTCTTGCCTTAGGTTTGCTTTGGGGTTTGTTTTTCCCGATCAATAAACCTATCTGGTCTTCATCTTATGTCGTTTTAATGGCAGGTTGGTCAATGATCTTTTTAGGTATATCAATTTACTTAATTGATGTGCTTGGCTGGAAAAGCGCAACGGAACCTTTTGTTGTGTTTGGATCAAACCCGCTATTTATTTTTGTCTTATCGGCTGTTTATGCAAAATTATTGGCTTATACCAAATTTCTCCCTTTGAATGGAACGCTTGTCAGTACCAAAACCTGGCTTTTTGCTAAGGTGTTTATGCCCATGGCAAATTATAGTAGAATTGATG
The DNA here is from genome assembly GCA_964572745.1 of uncultured bacterium. Classification (GTDB taxonomy): domain Bacteria; phylum Fidelibacterota; class Fidelibacteria; order Fidelibacterales; family Fidelibacteraceae; genus M50B103. The sequence continues at coordinate 52,596 of CAZNFT010000007.1, read as the reverse complement.
CGTCTTTGCTTTTTGCTTTAACAACGATAACGATTTTTTGGGCTATCTCATTGATCTTATATCGCAAAAAGATATTTATTAAAATTTAAGAGGAAAAAATGAAGAAGAAAATAACAAGTATTCTTGTAGTCTTAATGCTGTTTAGCATTGTGATGGCAAAACCTAAAGTGAAATTGGGTATAGATGTTCTTGAAGATAGAAATTTTGACATTTTGCAAGGAAAACGGGTCGGTTTGATCACAAATCCTACGGGTGTTAGTCAGGATTTGCGTTCCACTGTGGATATTCTATTCGAAGCGCCCGGAGTGGATCTTGTTGCCCTTTATGGTCCTGAACACGGTGTAAGAGGCAATTTTGGTGCCGGCGATAAAGTCGATGATGCTCTTGATCCTGTAACGGGAGTTAAAGCCTATTCTTTATACGGTAAACGTAATCGACCCACATCTGAATCTTTGGAAGATATTGATGTTTTAGTTTTTGATATTCAGGATATTGGCTGTCGCTCATATACATATATTAGTACAATGGGTCGCTGTATGGAAGCCGCAGCAGAGAACAATGTTGAGTTTGTTGTACTCGATCGCCCCAACCCTTTAACAGGAAATATTGTTGAAGGTGCTACCGTAAAAGATGGTTTTTATTCAGGTGTTTCTGCCTATAAAATTCCCTATGTCCATGGCTTGACGGTTGGGGAGTTGGCAAAGGTTTATAACGAAGAAAATTTGTTAAGAGATGGCGTTAAATGTGATCTTACTGTTGTTCCTATGAAGGGCTGGAGAAGAAAGATGTCCTTTGATGATACCGGTTTAAATTGGGTTCCTTCATCACCGCATATCCCTGAAGGAAATACAGCCCCATATTATGTCTCTACCGGTATTCTTGGAGAGTTATATCAATTAAATATTGGCATTGGTTATACAATCCCTTTTAAGACTTATGCCGCTGAATGGATTAATTCTCAAGAGTTGGCCGATGCAATGAATGCTTTGGAATTAGAAGGTGTTATTTTTAGACCTATTTCATATAAACCTTATTATGGTGTTGATCAAGGCAAAGAACTTGAAGGTGTACAAATCCATATAACAGATTTTACAAAAGTGGAACTTATGTATCTGCAATTTCGTTTCTTAGAAGTACATCATGAACTATATCCCGAACATGACTTTTTTGAAAAAGCTAAACACCGTTGGAATATGTTCGATAAAGTCTGTGGAACCGATGAGATCCGCATTGAATTTACCAAGAATTACAAATTCGAGGACATAAAACCCATTTTTGAACGTGATGTCAATGAGTTCAAAGAAATGTCCAAGAAATATTACCTCTATCGATAGGAGAAAAAATGAAAAAATTATTAAGCGTTATTTTGCTGACATGCTTACTTATAGGCATGCTGTTTTCGGCGGATAATAGAGAATTCAGAGCAACATGGTCTATTACCTGGCACCAGTTTTCAAGTAGTCAAAGTGCTGAACAATTAAAGGCAAGAACGATTGCCATTCTTGATAAACATGTAGAAGCCGGTATGAATGCTATTATCTGGCAGGTTAGACAAGGTGGTACGGTTTATTATCCTTCAGCCATCGAACCTTGGGGTTCGTATTTAGGTTATAAAGACCCCGGTTATGATCCTCTGGAATTTGCTATACAAGAAGCACATAAGCGCGGACTTGAATTACATGCCTGGTTCAATACTTTTCATTGTTCAAGTATGCAGGATGGTGCTCCCGCAAAAGAACATCCTGAATGGGTGTGTACAGATGGAGATGGAAACCCTATGGGATCTTCTCGTTCCCTATCACCGGGTATAAAAGCTGTGCGCGATTATACGGTAAATTTAGCGGCTGAGATCGTAGCAAATTACGATGTAGATGGTATTCATTTTGACTATGTACGTTGGAACGAATACGACAATACAGAAGCCGGTATGATGTTTGCAAAACAGGCCGAAGAGCTAGGCTTGCAAGACGGTGAATATACCGAAGAAATGGAATCATATTTTGTGCAGCGAGATACAAAAGAGCAGAATACTTCAAACAGAGCTCCTGCAGCATTCTCGGCAAGTAACCGCTATTTATTTGATACAGAACACCCCGAAAGCGCCGGTGTCCCTGATAGTACAGATCTTTTTCCGGATGCAACACCGGGAGTTAAATTTGCATCATGGGGTGATTGGCGACGAGGTTCCACCGATGTTTTTATGAAAGCCGTTCATGATACAGTTCGACAAATAAAACCGTGGGTAAAAATTTCACCCGCTGCCTTGGGCCGCTACAAAACCGCTTCTTGGAATGGATATTATTCGGTTTTTCAAGATGCAGCAAAATGGTTTAACGAAGGGTGGATAGATCTCTTAACACCTATGAGTTATCATTGGTTGAATGCCAGCGGTATGTATAATCAACTTATCTCGGACTGGAAACCAAGTCTTGGGCCAGGCATTGCCGAAGGCCGTCCATATTCTGTTGGCCCCGCATCATATTTAATTTCCAACTGGAGTACCCATAAGAGTATAGTGGAAAAATGCCGTACACTTGATTGGGTCATGGGATTCCAATTTTTCTCATACGGGAACTGGAAAGATTCCGATTATCCAAACCAGAGTGGCCATACTGTTTTTGCCAAGAAAACTAAACAGCCCAGCTATCATTTTATTAACAGTGATGTTCCCTCAACTCCTTCTTTAGAAGTGTTGGCGATAAATGACAGCTCATATACATTGACGATAACTCCCGGAGCAGGAACAAGCGAAGGACAGTGGTTTGTTATCTATCAATCGAAAGATTCCAATATTGATGTAGATAATGATGAGATCATAGATATCGTATTTTCTGATTCAATATTTACTTACAATCTGAAATATGATGGATATCAGTTAAATAATGATAAATACTATATTGCGGTGACTCAGGCTTCCCGTTACTGGGTAGAATCATCTGTTTCTGATATAAGCAGTACAAATGTTTTACCAAGTGTTCTTCCTCAGGTTGTAGCAAACTATCCGGAAGATGCTTCAACAGGTATCCCTAACAATCAAGTTGTCAGGATTGAATTCAATAAAAACATGGATGCAGCCAGTGTTGAAGCTAATTTAAGTATTTCACCTGAGCCCGAAAATAAGCAAATTTCTTGGGATAATCCTACTTGGGTAAAAGAAGATCACTTAGTGCTTAATATTTCAGCTTCTTGGGCTTTTGAAACCACCTATACCGTAAAATTGGATGGAGCTATGCTCGACCAGGCAGGTCTGAATTTAGATGGCAACCGGGATGGCACAGCAGGAGATGCTTACTCCTTTTCATTTACTGTCTCCGGTGCCGATAAAGAAGCTCCCATCATTGTAAATATTAATCCTGAGGATGCTACTTTATCTGTAGATACGGATTTGCCCGTAAGTATTGTATTTAATGAACTTATTGACAGATCAACACTAGAAGGTAGATTCTTGTTTTCATATCAGGGACTAAGCATCGAGCCCGCATATACCGCATTTAACGGAAGTGATGATCGTACCTATGTGAATGTTAAGCCAAGCTCATACTATCCTTCTTCGGAATATGTTACTCTTGACATCTTAGCTGGAATAGCCGATACGGCAGGAAATGCAATGGATGCTCAGGCAATTTCATTCAAGACCGATAGCAGTTATTACGCAAACAGAAGAGTTGTAGATAATTTTACGACTGATAAGGATTGGAGAAGACCGACATTTAGTGGCTCAACAGTAGGATTGAGCGAAACATTATCTTCAACAAGTCTTCAGTCCACAAATTATGTTCCCGGATTTGCTTCAGATACAAGAGCCTTAAAAATTGTTTTGGGTCCAACGCAGCCGGATTGGTTTGGTCGCATTCATAGCCCAAATTTGAATTCCAATTCAATGATAGATACTGCAATGAACTTGCAGGCATATATTTATGGTGATGGCAGCGGTTATAAATTCCGTTTTGCGCTTCGCGAACGAAATGGCGATAATCTTTTCGAAGTTTCTTCATGGTACACCGTAGATTGGACAGGCTGGAATCTTATAGAATGGGATATGACCGACACCTCACAATTAGGTGAATGGGATGGCATGACAAACAAGACAATAGATGGTGAATCTTACGGTTTAGAGTCTTTGCAATTTATACCCGGAGATGAAAATCCTGAAGCCATTGTAACGTGTTACGTCGACCAGATCAGAACTGTAGATCGTCGCGAGGGTTCTTATCCAAAAAATCATCCTCCTACTATTGCTGCTATTTCGGATACGGTAGTTGCACCATCCACGGGTGTTTATTATTTTGCTGAATACTCAGACCCTGATCCTAGAGATGTTTTGACCTTAAGCATTATCCCAGATACCAGTGCTATTTCGGTTAGACGATATTCATCACCGGCAGAAAAATTCAGATTAAAAGCAGATTCTGACTTTATTGGTACAAGTAATATTCTTGTGATCGTTAAGGATAATGGCGTAGGTGAACTTGCCGATACAGCAAGTTTCTCATTTACTGTAGCCATCAATCCTTCTGTTACGGAGGTCCCTGAGAGCTTTACTTTACATTCAAATTATCCTAATCCTTTCAACCCTGTAACAACCTTACATTTTGATCTTCCAAAGGCGGAAAATGTACGAATTGATATATTTAATACCCAAGGTCGTCGTGTCGCTGTTCTTGTGGATCAATTTATGGAAGCAGGAAGCTGGGAAGTAAATTTCGATGCTTCATACTTGAGTTCGGGTATTTACCTTTATAAGGTCACAGCCGGATCAGAAGTTGCCATTGATAAAATGACCCTTCTAAAATAGAAATAAAAAGTATAAAGAATATAGTGGGCTCAACAGTTGTTGAGCCCTTTTTTCTTGCGCATATATATTCTTGTTATAGGTGAATTTATATAAAAAACCCAATGGATTTTAAATCTATTTTCGCTATATTTGACAATTGTTAATTAGGTTAAGAATTACTGTATTTCAATGGGAGATATACATTGAAGCAATCAACGTTTAAAAAAGGTCTTCACACTGAGGACTACAAGTATTTTAGTCGGGAAAAAGCAATTGAAGTATTGCCTTTACCGGACGATGTTTACATTCCTTTGCAGCAGCATATTGGTGTTACTTGCACGCCACTTGTAGCAAAGGGTGATAAAGTTAAAACCGGGCAAATCATTGCGAATTCCGATGCTTTTGTTTCGGCACCAGTGCATGCTTCGGTGACCGGAGTGGTAAAGGATATTGGAAAGTATTACCATCCTTTAGGAATGCGTGCTAGCATGATACATATTCAGCGAGAAGGCGAAGATGAATGGGAATTATTAGAAAAGATTGATGATTGGAAATGGACAACTAAACAAAAATTGATCGAAGTGATCCGTAATGCCGGCATTGTCGGTTTGGGTGGCGCAACCTTTCCAACACATGTAAAATTATCACCACCAGATGATAAAACCATAGACTCGTTTATTTTGAATGGTGTAGAGTGTGAGCCATATTTAACATCCGATGACAGACTTATGATCGAAGAAGCTGACAAGATCCTTGAAGGCATGGCGATCATGATGCATATTTTGGATGTGCAAAAAGGGTATATTGGAATTGAGAACAATAAACCTGAAGCAATTGCTCAAATGAAAAAACGCGTTGTGGAGTTAGGTTATCCTTTTAAAGTTGTTCCTCTAAAAGTTAAATATCCTCAGGGTGCCGAAAAGATGTTGATCTATTCGGTGCTAAAACGCAAAGTTCCTGCTAATAAACTTCCTCTGGATGTGGGCGTTGTTGTAAATAATGTAGCGACAGCTTTGGCAGTTCAAGAAGCTATTATAGAATCTAAACCTTTGATCCAGCGAGTTATTACTGTCACCGGCGATGGTGTTAACGAGGCAAAAAACCTGATGGCTCGCATTGGAACGCCTTTTACAAATCTTTTTGATGCCTGCAATGGTGTAAAAGATGATGTTCATAAAATATTTATGGGTGGTCCCATGATGGGTATGACGCAATATCACCTGGAATCTCCTGTTGTTAAAGGCAGTTCGGGTATTGTTGCCGTGACGGGTGATCTGGTTAAAGAAGTAACAACGTATCCCTGTATACGCTGCGGGGGTTGTGTTCATGTTTGTCCTATGAATTTAATGCCTTTACGACTTTCAAAATTTTCTCAGAAAAAAGAAGTGGAAAAGCTAGAGGATTTTGGCGTTGCTAGCTGTATCGAATGTGGTTCCTGTTCTTATGTTTGCCCTTCAAGTATTCCGCTTGTACAGTGGATCAAAGTCGGAAAGATCCGGGTAAGAGAAAGCGCTGAGAAAAAGGCGAAGGAGAAAAAATGACTGAAATAAAAAAAAGCCCGGAAGAAGTAAAAGAAAAAGTTGCGACTCCGGATGTTGAAACTAAAAAGGCTGAAGCAAAGCCGGAAGAAAAAAAATCTGTCCTCAGTAGCTCAAAGAGCGGAGGCGGAAAACCCAAGCCTAAACCGGATCCTCGTCGTAGATTGTTTAAAAGCGATCGCATGACCATTGTAGCGCCTGCTCCGCACAATAAAGGTAAACACACTGTTCCAAAAATTATGTTTGTTGTTATTGCAGCGCTTATTCCCGCTGTTGTGATGTCGCTTATTTATTTTGGAATGCCGGCAATGCTAAGAATATTGGTAGCAATTTTGGCTGCTATGGTCGCGGAATATGCCTGTAATAAAATAATGAAAAGCGGTTTAACTCTTGATGATGGTTCCGCCATATTGACCGGTTTATTACTGGCTTTAACCTTGCCACCTTCTTTCCCGCTGGCAGCAACGGCCTTAGGCTCTGCTGTTGCTATTGTGTTTGGTAAACAGGTCTTTGGTGGCTTAGGAGCCAATATATTTAATCCCGCTTTATTGGGACGAGCATTTTTGCAGGCATCTTTTCCTGTTAAGATCACAACATGGACTTTACCGTTTTTCCATACATCTGATGCAGTTACAGGCGCAACGCCTTTAGGATTGTTTAAGTTTGGTGGCATGACAGAAGTCGCTACAAATCTTAAGCCACTTTTTTTTGGAAATATCGGAGGTTGTATAGGAGAAACCTCCGCTCTGGCTATTATTATCCCCGCCTTATTCCTTATTCTTGTTCGTATAGTAGATTGGAGAATTCCCCTATCATATCTTGCTACGGTGTTTGTTTTTTCAGGAATTTTATGGTTGGTCGATCCGGCTGTTTATCCTAATCCCGTGTTTATGCTTCTTTCCGGTGGATTACTTTTAGGTGCCTTCTTTATGGCCACCGATATGGTAACATCGCCGGTTACGCCCTTGGGAATTTGGATCTATGGTGTAGGAATGGGTGTGATCTTGGTGGTCATCAGAATTTGGGGAGGTCTCCCCGAAGGGGTTATGTATTCCATTCTCTTCATGAACGGATTAGTTCCTCTTTTAAATCGCTGGACGCGACCAAAATATTTTGGTGAGATCCAACATGAAAATGTGAGATAGGAGGGGATGATGAACAACACAGCAAAAATTATCGTCGTTTTAACTATCATTTCAATTATTTCCGGTGGTGTGTTAGCAGTATTAGACTCATTTACGCGCCCTAGGATCGAAGATTATGCTGAAAAAGTCAAGAATGCGGCTATTTACGATGTATTGCCCGAAAGCGTTAAAGTCGAAGTTATTAAAGTAAAAATTGACGATGAAGAACGGGAAGTTTATAAAGCGATTAAAAAAAATGAAGTTGTTGCTTATGCTTTTCAGGTCTCAGGTAGTGGATTTCAGAGTGATTTGGTTCTAATGGTGGGTGTTAGTCCCGATTTTTCTGAACTAAACTCACTTAAGATTCTCTCTCAAATGGAAACACCCGGTCTTGGCACTCGAATCGAAGAAGAATGGTTTATCGAACAGTTTAAAGGATTGAAATTAAAACCCTCTGTTACTTATATCAAGAATGCTAAACCATCCAAAGATAACGAAATACAAGCAATCACGGGAGCGACCATTTCATCTGCGGCTATTGTGGACATTTTAAATACCGAGATCAATAAAGTTCGCCTTGCCATGAATAAATAAAACATATTGCGTTTGGAGAAAAAATGAATAAAAAACCCGCAATTCAAGAATTAGTAAAAGGACTCTGGGACGAGAATCCTGTGTTGGTTCAGCTCTTGGGGCTTTGCCCTGCGCTGGCTGTGACAGTTTCTGCAGAAAATGGTTTGGCCATGGGATTGGCCGCGACCTTTGTACTGCTCTGTTCCTCTTTCCTTGTGTCACTTTTTAGAAAGGTTATTCCCTCACAAGTGCGTATTGCTGCGTATATTGTGATCATTGCGACCTTTGTAACTATCGCCGACAGATTTCTGGCCGCCTTTGTTCCTGATATTTCTAAGAGTCTCGGTCCCTTTATCCCCCTGATTATTGTGAACTGTATGATCCTTGGGCGTCAGGAGGCTTTTGCTTCCAAGAATGGCATTGGTCGCTCACTATTGGATGCTTTGGGAATGGGGCTTGGTTTTACGATGACCTTATTGCTGCTCAGTTCTATTCGTGAGATTTTGGGTTCGGGAACTTGGTTTGGTATGCAGATCATGTGGAAAGGTTTTGGCTGGAAAGTTATGGTTTTACCGCCGGGTGCCTTTCTTGCATTGGGCTGTTTGATCGCCGGGGCAAATTGGATCAATTCTAGGAGGAAAGCATGAATTTATTAGTCATTTTTATAAGTGCTGCCTTGATCAATAACTTTGTATTGAGCCAGTTTTTAGGTATTTGTCCTTTTGTTGGTGTTTCCAAGAAAGTCGATTCTGCTTTTTCTATGGGTATGGCAACGACCTTTGTCATGGTCATTGCAGCCATGGTAACTTGGCTGGTTTATAATTTGATTTTAGAACCATTTAATCTTGAAATACTTCAGTATGTAGCTTTTATTTTAATCATTGCTTCTTTGGTTCAATTGGTCGAAATGTTTATTAAAAAAGTATCCAAACCACTTTACGATGCTTTGGGTATTTTCTTGCCTTTGATCACTACTAATTGTGCAATTTTAGGACTGGCCTTGAATGCTGTTACAAAAGAATATAGTTTTTCACAGACACTTGTATATGGTATTGGTGCCGGTATTGGTTTTACGATGGCATTGGTTATTATGGCAGGAATCAGAGAAGAACTTGAATTGGTAGATATACCCAAAGCGTTTCAGGGTGCTGCTATTACAATGATCATTGCGGGGAGCTTGGCTTTAGCCTTTATGGGCTTTGCCGGATTAATATAAGGATTAAGGATGGATTTACAATTTATACTTATTGCAGCTGCTTCCATGGGGGGAATAGGTTTACTTTTTGCCGTGGGAATTGCGATTGCGAATAAAAAACTACAGGTCGAAGAAGATCCACGAGTTACCGATATTATGGAAATAATTCCGGGTGCAAACTGTGGTGGATGTGGTTATCCCGGTTGCGCTGCTTTTGCTGAAGCTGTTGTTAGGGATGAAGCACCTGTGAACGGTTGTCCTGTTGGTGGAAGCGATGTAGCTGACAAGATTGCTGCTATTATGGGAGTGGAAGTCAGTGCCTGCGAAAAGTTGATAGCTCAATGTCAGTGTCAGGGTGGACTTAAAGAGATCGCTTATCAAGGTGAATATCTGGGTGCTCAATCGTGTATTGCTGCTACCTTGGTTTCCGGTGGCAAAAAATTATGTGAATATGGTTGTCTGGGGCTCGGTGATTGTGCCGTAGTTTGTCCTTTTGGCGCTATCACTATCTCAGAAAATCGCTTGCCTGTCGTTGATCCGGAAAAGTGTGTTGGCTGTGGTAAATGTGTTGATGTTTGTCCCCGCGATTTGATGGAAATGCATCCTCTTTCACATAGAGTTAAGGTGCTTTGCAAGAATCATGATATTGGTCGTTATGCCATGAAAGTTTGTACGCATGCATGTATTGCCTGTGGTCTTTGCGTTAAGAAATGTCCTTTTGATGCCATTCATATTATTGATAATCTGGCAGTCATCGATTATACAAAATGTAAACATTGCGGATTATGTGCAACAGTATGTCCGCAACATGCCATTGAGCATGTAAAGAAAAAGAAAAAAGCTGTTGCCGAAAAGTCGCTTAAAGAGAAAGATGCAAAGCCAAAAGTACCGCCCGTAGAGAAGCCTGAGCAAAAGCCTGAAGAAGCAAAAGAATAAACTCAATTTAAAGTATTTAAATTTATGGCAAGTAAGGGAATAGTTACAGATAAAAAAGGGGGCAAGATCTATATTCGGATCGACGATGATATGGATGCCTGTAAAGGATGTTCTGCTCATGCAATTTGCGGAAAAAAAGACAGTGATGAAGCGCAGATCGTATTAAATGACCGAGATGACCTGAAGATAGATGATGAAGTCATCATCGAAGAAGAAGGTGCTTTATTGATCAAGACCTCTTTAATTGTTTATGGTCTTCCTCTACTTTTTTTTGCAGCCGGTATTTTACTGACCGGCAATACTTCACCAGCTAATTTTCCTAAAGAACTTTTGCAGTTTTTGTCGGGATGCATAGGTTTGGTGCTCGGTGGTTTTATTGGTCGCGGCATTGCCAATTTACTTTCTAAGAAAATTGATGCAAACATGAAGGTTAAGAAAGTTTAGAATATTAAAATGACTATAGAAAATTAGAAGAGAGTCGAGTGATTGGCTCTCTTATTTGTTTAGGCTTAAAATTTAGTGCAAATCCATTGGCTCAATAGAAAGTAAAATCTATTGACCCAATAGAAAGTAAAATCTATTGACCCTATAGAAAGTAAAATCTATTGACCCAATAGCCTTCCTTCTTTGTTAAATGAATAATAGCAAAAAATTATATCGTAAATATGATAATTGTTCGAAAAATGTTTTATTAAAAGACGTATAGTCGATTTTAAGTATAAAATGTGAAATAATTGTTGATTTTAAAAAGATGCTGTTATATTTTAGCGCAGTTTTTGAACACAAAATGTGAAGGACCAGCCGATGAAAAACACAAACTCCGATATTATGAAGGTGTTTGGTGTCAATGTGTTTGACAATGCGGTAATGCGCCAGCGTTTGCCAAAAAATATTTATGAAGAGTTAAAAGAAGTTATGATTGGTCGTAAAGAATTAAATGCAAATTTAGCCAAGATAGTTGCAAATGCTATGAAGGATTGGGCTATAGAAAAAGGTGCTACTCATTACACACACTGGTTTCAACCCTTAACCGGTATTACGGCGGAAAAGCATGACTCCTTTATATCACCTAATGGCGATGGTACAATTATTATGGAGTTTTCCGGTAAGGAATTAATTCAAGGTGAACCTGATGCATCCTCATTCCCTAATGGTGGATTGAGAACTACATTTGAAGCTCGTGGTTATACTGTCTGGGATGTCACATCCCCTGCATTTATAAAAGATGATGAAAATGGTAAAACATTTTATATTCCGACTGCTTTTACGTCTTATATGGGTGAAGCTCTTGATAAAAAAACACCACTTCTGCGTTCCTCTGATGCATTGTCAAAACAAGTTATTCGTGTCCTGCGCCTATTAGGTAACACTACATCTGAATATGCTTTGCCTTTTATTGGAGCAGAACAAGAATATTTTTTAGTTGATGAAAAATTATATGAGAAACGACTTGATCTGCAAATGACAGGTCGTACGCTTTTTGGTGCCCCCGCTCCTAAGGGTCATGAATTAGATGATCATTATTTTGGCTCTATCAAAGATCGTGTGTCAAAATTTATGAGCGTTCTTGATATGGAATTATGGAAATTGGGCGTTCCGGCTAAAACTCGTCATAATGAGGTGGCTCCTAATCAGTATGAACTGGCCGTTGTGTATGGCGAATGTAATATGAGCATAGACCAAAACCATTTAGTCATGGATCTTATGAGACGAGTTGCTCGACGTTATGGACTAGTGTGTCTTCTTCATGAAAAACCTTTTGCAAGAGTGAATGGCTCCGGGAAGCATAATAATTGGTCGGTGGCAACCAATGACGGAATCAAAGTATTCTCTCCAGGAAAAACAGCTGAAGAAAATAGACGTTTCTTGCTATTTGTTGCAGCAGTTATCAAGGCTGTTGATGATCATGCTGATTTATTACGATTATCAGCATCAACTCCGGGAAATGATCTTCGTTTGGGTGGAAATGAAGCGCCTCCTGCAATTATTTCTGTTTATCTTGGTAAAATGTTGACGTCAATATTCGAAAAGCTCGCAGCGGGTGAGAAGCTTAATAGTCAAAAAGAAGAAATATATAAATTTGGCATTAATGCCTTACCTGATATTACCAGAGACAATGCTGATAGAAATCGAACCTCACCTTTCACTTTTACCGCAAATAAATTTGAATTCCGCATGCCTTCATCAAAAGCTTCCTTGGCTCGTCCTAATATGGTCATCAATACTATTGTTGCCGATACCTTGGCTAAAATTGCCGATGAACTGGAAAAAAACAGTAATGTTGAGGCCGTTATTGCTGAGATTTACTCAAAGCATAAACGTATTGTTTTTAATGGCGATGGTTATTCGGAAGCCTGGCATAAAGAAGCGGCTGATCGTGGATTAGCTCGTTTCGATAAAAGTGTAGATGTATATTCTATGCTTTGTCTTCCCAAGAATGTTGAGCTTTTCGCAAGACAAAAGGTCTTGAATATAAAAGAACTTAATGCGCGCAAACTGATTCTTATGAAAGACTATGTTCTTAAAAATCGCATTGAAGCCAAAACAATGTTGTCCATGGCTGAACGTCAAATACTACCGGCAGTTCTTAAATATCAAAGCATGCTTGCAAAATCTTCTTATTATCTCGAACACTTGAGTATTGAAAATAAAGTTCAAAGAGATATTTTAAAGGATCTTGGCAAGAAATTAAACATATTCTGCACAAGTATTAGTAAGCTTAAAAGCGATATTAAAAAATTATTATCTATGGATGAAGAAGAGGCTCCCTTTTTTACAGGAAATACTATTTTAGTAGATATGGATGAGCTCCGCAATGCCGCTGATGCCTTAGAAGTGATCTGTGGCGTTGATTATTGGCCCATGCCCACATACTCGGATCTGCTTTTTATCATATAGAGCACCAGTCATATAGTGCTTGCTTATGCAAAGAGTTATTTTAGCAAAGCACAATTCAAGAGTCGCCTAATATTTTCTAATTCTCAAGAAAAAATTATCCGGCATATTCTGCCGTGCCCTTCAGCAACCCCGACCTGGGAGGGTGATCTTGTCTAGATAGGCTTAGAAGCTAAGAAACTATTGACTCAAAGCTCATCGAGATATTTTTCCTCCGTACAGAGAAAACAGCCATCCAGAAAAACTTAGTATCATATCCCCAATTAATCCTAAGCATCTTGTTATCCCTTCCGAAAAGAAATCCTGATGATCCCGTTATCCTGTCTGAAAACAATCCTACTGATCCTGTAATCCAGTCAAAGAAGCAAAAGTAAATCCTGTTATCCTGTCGAAAGTCTCCTGTTATCCTGTCGAAAAGGTCATCCAATCAACGACCACAAGGTTATGTGAAAAACATCACATAAATCTTGCTAAAGCGATCATTTCGTTTTAAATTGGGGGCTTAAAGGAGACTGGCTATGAATTTTAAAAATCATGTAACGAGGCTTTCACAATATAAAGCAACTCTTCAAAGAATGGAAAAAGAGGGCGTAGAACAAACTCACGCAGAAACAATTTCAAAGCTCATTGCTATTCCTGCAACCCAGATCAGAAAAGATTTTTCTCTGTTTGGCATCAAAGGAAATAAACGTGCCGGATATGTGGTAGAAGAGCTTTTACAGGAATTGAAAAGTATTCTTGGCTTAGAAGGTGAGATCCCTGTTGTTCTCATCGGCTATGGGAATCTGGGTAAGGCCTTGACACGTTATCCGGGGTTTCGACAAGGTTCTTTAAGGATTGTTGCTGCTTTTGATCCTGCCGTTGGGCGCTTATCAACTCAGCCTGATTTGCCGGTTTATCCACCTGCCAGTTTAGTTCCTTTTATTCTTGAAAACAAGATCAAGCACGCAATATTAGCTGTTCCGGATAAAGTTGTTCAAGAAATGTTTGATATACTCTATACAAATGGTGTACGGGGTTTTATTGATTTTTCTTCGACTCCATTAAATGTCCCGGAAGATGCTTATGTAAATAATGTCGATCTTGAATTGGAATTGGAAACAGTGGTCTTTTATACCAGGGAGTCTGAAAAAAGTGAAAAAAAAGATACTTAAAGTTGAGATATGTATGGGATCATCCTGTTTTAGCAGGGGCAATAAATTATCACTGCCAATTATTCAAACACTTATAAAAGAAAATAAGATAAATACCAATCTTATTCAGGAATGGAATATTCTCCTATAAATGGATCCGGATCTATTGTAACAGAACCCTTTGCATCAGCTCCCATCTGAGCATCTGCGGATAAAATTCCCCTTTTGTTATTTAAATAAATTGCTAATAATTCATGATAAGCGGCAATATTCGTATTGAAAAGAGAAATTTTCTGTCACAAATCAGATAGTGTTGACTTATGCAAAGCGTTTTAATAGTTATTACAGACTTCATTTTGTGTGATAAAGAGTTCAGGAATTAAACATATTACTGATCTTTACAACTTCAACCTCACACCCGCTTTGGTGAGAAGACCTGTTATCGCATAAATAAATACCGTATACAATATAGATCGCAGTATTCCTATGAGTCCGCTGCCAAGCTGATTTCCATAGAAACTTGAAAAACCTATTAACTGGAAAACATAGATGAACATAACATGTAGCATATACGCAAGCAAGGGATTAGTAGCTATGGGTTTGAAAAAGGGATAGATAGCGGTATGTTTGCGAATATCCATCAAATAATAGCTTAGCATAAAGATCAGAATGCAGATAGAAGAGCTTAGCAATGCCCAGGAGGGCGTAGCGGCTATTTTGTCTATGCCATATAGTCCGTAGAGCAGATAGGCGCTTAGTGTCAGGATGAGAGCAAAGCCAGCCATATTTCGCATAAGTTCTTTTGTATTATTCTTTCTCAGGTCAAATAACCATTTCCCGCAGATCAAGCCACTAAAGCTCATGAGTACATGCGTACCCCAATGTGATCCTATAAAGAAAATCTCGTTTATTTTTCCAAGAAAATCTAATTGTCCGGATTTATCGGCAATGTAGAGCAAGATAGAAAAAACAGGCACCAGATAGAGAAGGATCTTTTTATCTTTCAAAAGAAGGTAGAGAAGACTGGAGATAAGATAGGCAAATCCAAGTTCACCCAAGATGCCCCACCAAGAAGTTATGATCCAGGTTTCGCTAAGCAAAGATCTTCGTCTGTATATAATCAGTAAAAATATAAGAATCGATAATCCCAGCCATTTTAGGATCTGATGAATTATTTTGTTTTTTTCTCCCTTTGTCCAGGCATTCCAGAATAATATAGCTCCTGTGTACATCAGGATATTCCACCAAGCCGCATTCATGGAAGAAACTTTGGGACCATTGAGCATGAGTAAGCCTAGAACAATAAGTCCGGCACTTCGAATAAGGATATGAGAAATATGGGATTTCCCGGGATGTTTTTTTTCGCGTTGAGCTAGAGCGAATGGAATGGATAAGCCCATAATAAACAAAAAAGCCGGAAAAACTAGATCGACAAAGGTCATACCTGCTGATCCTTGAGGTGCATGTTTCAGCCAAGCGGGAATATTTGAAACACCTGCCACATCATTGACAAAGATCATGATGAGGATGGTCAATCCGCGAAAAACATCGATAGATGCAATACGATTGGAAGATAATTGTTTAGTTTTCATGATAGAAATTTCGAAAAAAAAATTCAGAATGACAATGAATATTTGTTAGAGGCATAAATCATTGTGTAAAGAAGAATAAAGAGCTAGAAAACTATCACTTTACCCGAAAGATATCCTTCTTCAAATTCCCATAAGCATCAAAAGCAAATCTATTTGAAAAAGTGATAGATAACAGCACATTTAAAATTCCTGATGAAAAGATGGTGATCATCAACATAATTTGGTATTTAACTGCAACATTTGGATTGCTGCCACCCAAAATCTGCCCTGTCATCATGCCGGGTAGAGATATTAGTCCCATAATAGCCGTATTGGCAATAACTGGATTAAAAGCTTTTTTAAGTGCATCGCGCATAAAAGGCAGAAGACTTTCGTGTCGGTTTGCGCCATTTGCCAGATGCCAACGATAAAGATTTTGTTCATCATCTATACGATTATAAAAGGAATTCAGCGAAATGATCACATTCCTGATAGTATTACCCATAAGCATTCCGGTAATTGGAATAAGGTAACGCGCATCAAAAATATTATCCAGTTTAATAACAAAACCCAAAAAATAGGCATCAATAACAAGGATACTGATCAATGTAGAAATGAGCACAGGTGCTAAAAAAACTTTAAACTTCAGACCGGAACGCTGGATAATTGTATAAGAAGCCAAGATAGACATGATCAGAACCCAGGCAATATTAAGCCAATTATTATTAAGCCTAAAAATATATTCCAGATACAAACCCACAAGAAGTAATTGCACGGTCATGCGCAGAACAGAAATGATGGTATCTTTCACCAAACCGGTTTTATAATACCACAAGATCGACACAGGAATGAGCAGTAGTGCATAACCCAAAAATAATCTCAGGTAATTAATATCTAAGACATCGCCCATTATTTTTCCTCCCCGAGGTGCAGAACTCTATTTGAGGAATTCATCCAATAATCATCGTGAGTTACAGCAATGATCGTTGTTTCTTTTAGTCCAAGAATATAGTCGCTTACGCGTTTTTTAATTTTTTTGTCCAAAGCAGAACTGGGTTCATCCAATAAGATTAAAGCTTTTTTCTGTAGAATGCAGGAAGCGAGAATAATACGCTGTTTTTGCCCTCCCGAGATCTCTTTTAGCTTTTTTTCAAGAAGTGCTTCATCGAGGGAAAAGGCAGAAAATATCTCAGAAATTTGTTCTTTAGTAGGTTTATTTGCCTTATTTAGTGCAAAACTAAAAGGAGTGTAGAATAGTTCTTTAACACTCATCAGCTTAAGAGCGGTTTCCTGAGGAAGCCAGGCAATTTTTTTTCGAATCGCACAAATATTTTTTGGATTCATTTCAAGGTCATCTATAAAGACTTCACCTTCAAAGTCTGGAATAAAACCGCAAAGTAAATTCATGAGAGTGGATTTGCCTTTACCAGACTCACCGGTGATGGCAAGCTTTTCTCCGCGTTTTACCAAAAGAGAAAAGTCTTTAAAGACTTGTTCGTCTTCAAAACTTATACTTACTTTATTAATAATTATCATACAATATCCGAAAACTGTAAGCAGAAAGCAGAGTCTGGAAAGGCGATCTGCTTACCCTGCTTACTATTTAGGGGAGACGAACTCCATTCCTTTTATAAATGCTTTTTCATTTAGTTCGTGGAAGGTTTTATTTTTAATAATATGCGGTAAGACTTTTAGAACATATTCTTTTGAGATGGTTCCTCGTATTTTGGCATAAGCTCCCAACATGATCATATTTGCTGCCTTAGTGGAGCCCAGTATATCTGCTTCCTGAGTAGCTGAAATGCCAATAACTGTGACATCTTTGCGAGTTGGAGGCGTATCGATCAGTCCCTTATCATAGAGAATAATTCCACCGGCTTGCACTGTGCTTTCAAATTTCTGCAGAGAAGGTTTGTTCATGGCAACCAATACGCTTGGATTGTCAATCAGAGGTGACAAAATACGTTTATCAGATATTCTCACAGAACAGTTTGCTGTGCCCCCGCGCATTTCAGGACCATAACTCGGTAGCCAACTTACCTGATAGTTGTGTCCCATTGCAATATTTGCTAAAGCATAACCCATGCTTAGTACACCTTGTCCACCAAATCCCGAAATTTTAATTTGATCATTAATTTCTTCTACTTTTGGTAGTTTGATATCTCGTATTTTATCCGATAGACTTTTGATATCCAGTAATTCATGGTATTGATCAAAGTGAGGATCGGGCTTGATTGTCAGACTGGGATTACGATCTTCGGAAACATCTTTTTTAACACCGGGAATAAAATATTTAGACAATATTTCGTTGATCCATTTTTTAGAATTGACTGCTGTCATTTTTAGTCCGGTTGGACAAGCTGCAAGCACTTCAACAAAAGAAAACCCCTTATTTTCGATCTGATTTTTTAGAGCTTTTCTAACAGCTTTTCGTGCGCGGGCTATATTCTTGGCATCTGTTAGCATAACACGCTCAACATAGACAGGTGCTTCAAGAGTAGCAATGATTTCGGACATACGCAGAGGATAGCCTTCGTTTTGAACATTTCGGCCACGAGGGCTTGTTGTCGTTTTTTGGCCGATCATGGTTGTTGGAGCCATTTGTCCACCCGTCATACCATAAATAGCATTATTAACAAAGAAAACCGTCATTTGCTCACCACGATTTGCTGCTTGTAAGATCTCGTTAGCACCAATAGCAGCCAGATCACCATCGCCCTGATAAGAAATGATAATAGAATCGGGGTTAGCTCTTTTATAACCTGTAGCAACAGCGGGAGCTCTGCCATGTGCAGCCTGAAGATTGCCAAGGTCAAAATAATAATAAGCAAAGACCGAGCAACCAACAGGGGAAACAAAGACAGTACGATCCTGTATATCGAAATCTGAAATAGCTTCAGCGATCAATTTATGTAAAATGCCGTGACCACAGCCGGGACAATAATGCGTATTGGCGAGTTGCGAGCCACCCTTTTGAATAAATTCATCATAGAAACTTGCGGGTTTTTGTATTACCGTTGTTTTCATAATTGCCTCTATAATTTTTCTTTAAAATTCTTAACGATCTCCTCGACCGTAGGGACCATACCGCCCATGCGATTGTAAAAGTTCACGGCTTTGCGTCCATTAACACATAATCTTACATCATCGACCATTTGTCCATCAGATAGCTCACAAACGAAAAGGGATTTAACTTTCTTGTCTGCTGCAAAAGCATTAATCTGAGGTTTTGGGAAGGGGAAAAGAGTGATGGGTCGAAGAAGTCCGACTTTATAGCCCTGAGTTCTTAATTCTTCCATTACACCATGCAGGATGCGTGATACAACGCCATAGCCAATAAGAATATGTTCTGCATCATCACAATTAATTGCTTCGTAGCGGATCTCATTTTTTTCGATCAGAGCGTATTTATCTAAGAGATGTAGATTATGTTTTTCTAATTCCTCGGGGACGAGTTGGATAGAGCAGACCAAATTATGAGTGTCTTTAGTTCCCTTAATGGCCCAGGGACGTTCAGGGATATGCTCTACTGCTTTTGGGAATTCTACAGGTTCCATCATTTGTCCTATAATACCATCAGCAAGAAGAACGGCCGGATTGCGATATTTATCAGATAATTCGAAACACAGCATGGTAAGGTCGCACATTTCCTGAGCAGAATTGGGGGCTAAAGTAATCAGTCTATAATTCCCGTGACCGCCGCCTTTGATTATTTGATTATAATCGGCTTGTTCAGGAGCAATATTGCCCAAGCCCGGTCCACCACGCATAATATCAATGATCACACAGGGAAGTTCTGCTCCGGCAATATAGGAAATTCCTTCCATTTTCAGACTCATGCCCGGGGAAGAAGAGGCCGTCATACAACGCGTTGTATAAGATGCCGCTCCGTAGATCATATTTATGGCGCCTATTTCACTTTCGGCCTGTAGAAAGGTTCCTCCCAATAGTGGGAAATAATAAGCCGCTGCTTCTGCAATTTCACTAGCAGGAGTTATTGGATACCCAAAGAAATTTTTACAACCGGCTAAAAGAGCGCCGCGGACGACTGCTTCATTGCCTTTTATAAGAACTTTTGACATATATACCTCAATTTCTTATTTATTTACAGCTTTAAGACATTCTATACAGTATGACTTGCTGGCATCTCGGTAACCCGGAACCAGTTTTACAGTGGTATTGCAATGCGGGCAATGACCATCTTCTAAGCCATCTACATTTCTTACCACAGTAATAGCCCGTGGTTCGGGACAGGTATAAAAGCAGGTTCCACATCCCGTACACGCAACACCTTTGTAATGAGCGGGGCGATAACCCATGGAATTCAATCCATCGGAAAAATCCAAAACACCGACCGGACATGCATCCACACAAAGACCGCAGCCCTTGCAATCGTCAACTTGTATTAATACACGATTAATGACTGCCATAATATCTCCTTAAGAAAGGGTGTGTTCTAACACTGTTCAATTAACCCATTTGATTAATAAATTCTTATAATAATGTATGAAATTTTAATCTTCCAAAAAAGAAAAAACCTTGATGAAATCAGAGTATAACAAGAAAATTGAAGTGTAAACAATGCCAAAGATATTGCGAATAAGCGGAATGTATTTTGCCTTGAATGATTATGAAATATTGATAATTACCGATTTTAAACGATGAATTGTAAGGATGACGGGATATGATTTAGATAGGACAAGAGGCCTTGGGAAGTAAAAAAGCAAAAAGGTAAAACTGTGTCAACAGTTTGGCTCAAACTTTTATTTTGAGATTGAGTCAAACTATTTTTATGAGATTGGCTCAAACTTTTCGACTCATTAAAAAAGGACAAAATCTCTTTTGTCCTTTAATGGTTCATTTAAATTCTTAGGACTTATTGGAATAATCGCGTTACATCATTTACAATAGCAAGTATTAGCAAGCCGAAGAGTAAAAACATGCCGATCTGTTGAACAAGCATCTTAGTTTTAATTTTCATTTCTCGACGCATAATACCTTCAATAATTGCAATAATTATGTGTCCACCATCAAGGCCGGGGATAGGTAAAATATTTAATAGCGCTAAGTTAACACTAAGAATTCCAATAAGTGAGATAAAGGGTAAGATGCCAGCCTTTGCTGATTCACCGGCCAATTGACCTATAAATATAACGCCACCGACATTTTTAAAACTTTCTTGTCCGGTCACTAATAATTTTAGTGAGACAAAAGTCATATTCAGCCAATAGCCTGTAGTTTCAAATCCTTGTTTGATAGCTCCAAAGAATCCGGGTTTTTCAATGCTGTATTCCGGGGAAACACCAATGACACCAACGATAGCCATATTCCCGTCAATGATGGTTTTTTGTAGTTGGGGTTTAATGCTAACTGTGCTTTCAATACCTTCACGCAAATAAGTCAGTTGAACTTCATTGTCGCGGGTTGCCCTGATAATTTCAGACATTTCTTCCCAGTTATTGACATTCTTGCCATCAATACTGAGAATTTTATCGCCTTGCTGTAAGCCTGCTTGACCAGCAGGTGCTTCAGCCACAACCTGATTTAGAATGGTTTCATCCGATGCTTTGGCTATGCCCTGAATTCCACTGACAATGGCAAATACCAGAATAGCCAAAAGCAGGTTCATTAAAATGCCTGCAATGGTTACAAAAACTTTTTGCCAGGTTTTCTTGGCACGGTATTCATAGGCTTGTGGTGGTACTCCTTCGTAGGATGTATCCATACTTTCATCTATCATGCCGGACATGCGAACATAGCCACCAAAGGGGATAGCGCCTATAGAATACTGAGTATCGCCCTTTTTCCATTTAAAGATATGAGGAGGAAAACCAATGGAAAAGCTTTCAACACGAATTCCGACGGCTTTAGCGGCCAAAAAATGGCCAAGCTCATGGACAAAAACCAATACACTTAAAAGGACAATGGTGGCAAGTATATATAACATCTAGTATTCTCCGTTCAAATTTTAAATTTCAAAAAAGTCTCAATCTTATTAAGGTGTCAATGCCTTGCTTAATAGCAGAGTTCCCTCAGATGATAATTTTAATACATTGAGACTGTTTTTATAGTTTTCTTGATCATCATTATTGCTAACAGCAATAATATCGCCATTATCCAATTCTAATAAATCCATTGGAATAAGATGATCAAATTCGGTCCTCCAGATCTGCTCTCCATTGGCATTGAGTTTGATTACCCAACCAATAGGGACATCAAAAATATATGCATAACTTGTTTCTGTCTCACCGCAAATAATGAGTGATCCGTCACTTCCTTCAATAAATGATAATGCGTTTGCTCGTAGGGTTCTGCCAACAGCCTTGCTCCAAAGTTTATCGCCATTGGCATTTAATTTTACAAGATAGCTTTGTTTACCATAGTTCAGGCTGTAGTCTGAATTTGTTGTATCTCGCACAGAGAGGCTTCCGACAAGCAGAATGGAATTGTCACTTAAGATATGTATGCTCTGAATATCATCACTGAGATCGCCGCCATAGCTTTTACTCCAGAGAGTATCACCCTGAGCATTAAAGCGCAAAATCCAGATATCTGTAGAGCGACCGGGAATAAATTTTTTTCCTAGGGCGATACAACCGCCATCATCCGTTAAAACACCTGTGCTCAAATTTGTGCTATAATTATTCTTGGGAAAACTTTTAGTCCAAATGGTATCTCCCCTTGTTGATATTTTGCTATATACCAAATCATCGTAAGTTCTTTGTTCGGGTATTCTTTCGCCCCACTCCCAGCCAAAAATAAAGAGATCATTATTATCGGCAGGCACAATACCATTGGTCTTGCTACCAAGATATAGCTCCCAGTTCATTTGACCATCGGGTGAAAACTCATAAGCAGAGTTTTCGCCATAATAATAATTTTCCCAATTAGCATATAAGAGAATATTACCATTATTAAGCAAATGAAGTTGTTTTATGCTAGGTTTTTCTGCAATGGCTAAGGCATTTTTATTGTTTATGTTTCCTTCTGCATCGATCTTGACGAAAAGCAAAGAATCATTTGTTTCCCATGTGTTCATAGCTTCTACGGATTTAGAGGCTAAAATGGCAAATTGATCATCTCCGCTAGGGAAGAGTCCAAAAGCTTCAAATTGCACATATAGATCTTCGTCACTTATATTGCTTATACAGGAACTGAGGAGTAGAAGCACGAATAAAGACACACTGAATTTTATAAAATATTTCATATTTCTTTCTTTGTTATGGAGTAAAAATAATTAAATAGCTTCCTTTTTACAAGGTTTTCATTATATTCCTTTTCATCAAAAAAGGCAATGCGTGAAAAAGAGCATTTTACAGATCTTATTACTTGGAATCGCTGGTATGGCGACGGCTCTTGCTGCTACTGTATCAGGTTTTATTTCTAATTATAATGATGGTGAACCCATTCATTATGCCAATGTTTTTCTTGAGAATACAAGCATAGGTGCCGTATCGAATTCCGATGGATATTATATTATTTTAGATGTGCCTGCGGGTAAATATACCTTAGTGGCATCTGTGATCGGTTATAAGCTGGAAAAACGAGAAATTGAAGTTACTGCTTCGGCACGTGTAAAAGAGCATTTTGACCTGGAAACCGAGCAGATACAACTGCAAGAAGTCATTGTTTCTGCAGAACGCGAAAAATTTAAGCAAGAAATAAAGATCGCCACAGTCACGATGGATCAGGCATCTTTAAGAACCGTTCCTGTTTTGGTTGAAGCAGATCTTTTCCGTGCTTTGCAAATGCTTCCTTCTGTAAGTACGGGCTCTGATTTTTCATCTGCTTTATATGTCCGCGGTGGTTCGCCTGACCAGAATCTTATTTTACTGGATGGCATCACAGTCTATAATCCCTATCATTTTGGTGGTATTTTTTCAACATTCAATACCGATGCTATCAAGGAAGCGGAATTTATTGCCGGTGGTTTTCCTGCCGAATATGGTGGCCGTATGAGCTCGGTTCTTGATATTAAAAATCGAGAAGGCAACTCCAATGAATTTCATGGCTCGGGAAATGTCTCGCTCTTATCGAGCAAGTTGCTTCTTGAGGGACCTATTCCCAGAGGATCTTTTATGATCTCGGGACGCAGAACTTATTTTGATGCAATATTTGAAGGCGTAAAACAATTATACAATCTTACTGTCCCCAAGGATGAAGAAATACCCATTTCTTTCCCATATTATTTTTATGATCTTCAGGGCAAGATTAATGTCGATATTAATGATCAGCACCGTACGACCTTATCCGGTTTTTATGGTAATGATGTTCTAAATTTGAATCAAAAAATTGAAGAAGGCAATCCCGGTGAAGATGGATATTATCTTAATTATCTTGGTATTGACTGGGTCTGGGGAAACAATACAACATCTTTAAAGCATCGCTGGCTAATCCGACCTGATCTCATTGCTAAATTTTTTGTTGCCCGAAGTCAGTTTAATTTTGACGTGGATTTTTTAAGCAAAAATGAGCGTTTTAGTATCAATAAAATCGATTCAGTGACATTTGATACAACGGACTATAAAGAAAGTCAAAATATCAAAATGAACGATTATATCAGTGATTGGTCTGAAGGATTAGATTTTACCTGGATAGTAAACCAAAAAAATACACTTAAATTTGGCGCTTTTCACAAAAATATTGATTTTGCTCTCGGAGCAAGTTTTGGTCAACTGACTTTATTGGATAGCACAAATCGATCGAGAGAATGGGGTTTTTATATACAAGAAAAATACCGTCCTTCTCCCTTATTTATTTTTGAGCCGGGTATAAGGATGACCCGTTATCAGAACACTCAAAAGTGGTATCCGGATCTCAGACTAAGGGCAAAATATCTTGCTACCAGTCAGTTGGCACTTACATTTGCCGGTGGAACCGTTCACCAATTTCTGCAGACAGCAAATTTTGAAAATGAAATGGTAAGATTTATAGATCTCTGGTTCCCGACCACTTCCGAGCAAGAACCCAGTAAAGCGACACATTATAATCTTGGTCTGGAATATTGGGTTAATAATATTCAGCTTACTCTTGAAGGCTATTATAAAGATTACGATCATTTGCTTACAATGGATGAAGATATTGGTGGTGCAAGTTTAATGACATTTATTGAAGCCGAGGGATTTTCATACGGCATAGAATTTCTTGCTAAAAAAACCACAGGCGATCTTACAGGCTGGGTGGGATATTCTTACATGAATACCCAAAAGCGCGAAAGTGAAGTTGCGGGTTGGTATCCTCCAAAATATGATCGTACGCACAATTTAAATGTAGTGGCAAATTATGATATTGATAAGCGTTGGTATTTTTCATCATCATTGGTCTGGAGTTCAGGAAATCCTTATTCACAAATATTAGGTAATTTTCATTATGTAAATCCCTTTAGCGATTGGGATGGGATCACACGCATGGAAATCTATGGCGAACGCAATGCTGAACGCTATCCTGCTTATTTTAGATTGGATTTAGGTATCAATAGACGAGGGAAAATTTTTGGACAAAAGGCCACGTATTATTTTCATGTTATGAATGTCACCAATCACAAGAATGTATTTTTCTATCTTTACGAAAATTATAATTCTGAATTTGATCCCGAGACTGGTACTTCGGTCATACTTAGACAACCTATTACCATGTTTCCAATTTTACCAACCTTTGGTGTGGAGTTTGAGTTCTAATGAAAAAAACGATTAACATAGTTAGTATCATTGCACTGATTTTTGGGCTTTTTTCCTGCTCAGATTATGAAGAAGTAACAATTTATCACACTCCTTTTTTGAATATCTTTGCAAATATTTCAGCGGGAGGAGCGGACAGTAATTTTGTCCATGTCTATCGCACAACCGGCTATGGTGAACCCGATAGATATGAATTAGATAGCGTACTTTATCATGAATTTTTTAATGAATCATCCGGTGATACCATTCGTTACGAGACTTTATACATCGATACGGTTTATGCTATAAACGGCGCAAAGGTGTGTTATTTATATAATGGCGACAGCATAAAATTTTACGAGGCGTATCAAGGGGTTTATCGTATGGTCGATACCAGCGTTAATATTATTGCCGGTGAAGAATATGAGTTGGTTGTTGAAACCAAAGATTTTGAAACAGCACGAAGTATAGAAAAAGTGCTTGCACCCATCAACTGGATCTATCCCTCAGAACTCAATGATACTTTATGGATATCTGTTTCAGATATCCCCGATACGATCAGATGGACAAATAATGGTGGTGCTTACGATCTGAAGTTTTACTATACTTATTATTATGAATGGGATGGTAGCCGTTACACCTATGAATTTGAGAATATTCAAACGAGAGAGTCTTTCTGGGCTTACGACAGCAGTATTTATGATGAATTGTTTAATCCCGATCCTTTTAAGAGATACATAGAAAATGACTGGGATGCGGACACATTGCAGCTTCAAGTAAGTATAGTCGCCTATTCGGATTCATATTTAGACTATAAAAGTTTACAGCAAATGCAAATGACAACCGGTTTTATACGGTATCCCACGATAAATGACTTCCGAGTCAATATCACCAATTCATTGGGAGCTTTTACATCTTTGTCCGTATCAGATAAACGCACAGTGATGTTTGTGAAATAATATAAAAGAGTCTGATATGGACATATCAAGCTCTTTTTTTATTGAACAAGATAATTCGATTGAACCAATGCAAATGACTCAAAATTTTTGAAACTTTATCCATCGGTTTTTTACTTCAATAAAATCAGTTTATGCGTCGATTGAACTTTTCGGTCAATAGTCAATTTTGCAATATATATGCCTGTTGATAGATGGCTTGCCTGCCAGAATAATTTGTGTTCACCGGCTGACCGGGATTCCTGAACAAGAGTTTTTACGCATCTTCCTTGAATATCATAGATCTTTAAACCTACATGAGAATCTTTGTCCAGATCAAATTTCAAGGTGGTGCTAGGATTAAAAGGGTTTGGATAACTTGACAGAAGTTCATGTGTTTCTGGTTTATTGATAATTGAAACACCTATTGGGTCATCAATTTTGATAGCACGTATTTCATCTAAATAAATAGTTTTTTCTTCGCTCTGTTCGGCTGAGGTAATTAATAATCCATCAAGACTAACAAGCTTGCCATCGATGGATCCATTGCCATTAAGATATGAATCCCAGAGTTCTGTAGAATCCAGTCGGACGGAATATCTATGCCATTCATTGTCGGAAATTAATTGTAAAGGTACAGACTGCTCCATTTCTCCGTCTTCATCATCTATCAATATAGAAATATAAGTACCACTTTGATCTGTTTTACAAGAAAAAAATATTTCGCGCTCGCGAGGAAATCTGATATTATTCGCTACAGTACCACCACCGGACAGGAGGCGTACTTTCCAGTCTTTAGACGTTTCAGGGTCATCAATTAAAACAATCTTTAAACTGCTATCTCCTGCAAATGCCGATCCGGATAATTCGGTGTAGGATTCGCTAGATATTCCTGATGTGGAACCGCTGTAAGTGGGATGACGATAAAAATGACCTTTGCCTTCTTCGAAGTCATCAAGCAAAAGTGAATCGTTGAAACGCAGAAAGTTATCTCTTAAAATGTTCCAAAGATCCGGTTTATCTTCGTCATAACCCAAAGCCCACATGCCTGTCCCCATAAGATCATATTCAAAAACCAGTTTTTCTTTTGCATCCATAGAAATAGCGTCACTGCACCAGGATTGATACCACTCACCATCACTTTTATAGAATGTCCAGCTATCTTCATATTTTGAGGACCACTGTCTCCCGTGAGTGCTAAACATATCCATGGTTGAAGCATAGAATATGGATTTTCCACTGGAAAGTGTATTGGCGTTTACTTTAGATCTTTGAGTTTCAGGTACTTTCCATTTGAGCCCATAGTAGGGAAGACCAAGTATCAGTTTGGATCTATTACAATTGCCATAGCCGCTGGTACTGCTCACTATACTTTGTTCTAGATTGTAAGAAGCTCCGCCAATAGGTGCGCAAGGGCCGGTTGTAGATGATCCACTCCACCAATAGTTATAGCCCATAATAAAAACATAATCACAAGCATCCACTAAACCGGGCAGATCCCAACCGCTCCAATTAACTGCCGGGCCGGCAAAGGAAATTTCTTGCTCAGGTCCAACTTGCGTTTTTATATGATCACTTAATTTTTGCATAAAGTTATTAATGGGAGCACTGCGGTCAGAAACATGCAGACCTTCAAAATCAATATTAACACCATCAAGATCATAATTCTTAATAATAGAACTGACATTTTGATAGAAATTTTGACTTGCTGTTGTATCATTGATCAAGGCGTGTATTTTATCGTTATCAAATTCCACTACACACATGATCAACTTCACTCCATTTTCATGGGCTGTGTTCATCATAGCTGTCCAGTCGTTTGGCCAGCCGGAAGGATAGCTACTTATATCTCCATTTGTAGAAACCGAAAAATCAAAAAGGGCAATATGAGATAAAAGATCATACTGAAAATAATTTGGGGCAGAATTCCTTTTCCAATAGGGCAAATAACCAAAAACTGCATGAGATAAATATGCTCCCGAAGTGTCGCGTGCTTTCAAAGGATTAATATTCACAGGAGCGTTCTTGCAGAAAAATATATTTTCTTCATGTGAATATTTTTCCCATTCTATTTGATGAATGCCCTTAAATGAAATTTCTTCTGCTGTTAATGAAAAAGCAAGTAGCAAAAACAGCAAGCAAAATACGATTCTTTTCATGGTACTCCGATTCGATTTTTGATAAATATCGCCTGACTTAAACTAAAGTCAGTATAATTCTTAAGAAAAAATTGCAGTTGACAAGAGAAAGACAGCTGAAAGAATATATAGGATTATTCTTAGAGTTTTTGTTTCCCTTTTTATCATCAAGGAGTAAAAGACTGCAAAAATTCCGCCAAGAAGAAAGACAATGCTCTGAATAGTATAAATGGGCAAAGTTTTGATAAATAATCCGCTTAGTAAAAGTGAACTCGGCCAGATAAAGAAATTTGCAATAAGTCCCAGAATGATAGAATAGAGTAGGACAAGAAAATGGACATAAGTGATTTTTCTTTTAAGGATGATATCCAAAGGAATTGTAGCGATGATATAGATCCAGGCCCAGGAACCACAGGTCCACAGAAGTAGCGGGAAAGCAATTCCACGGAAAATCCAGAGCCAATTGGGCAACTGCGCTTCTTCCTGGTCTTCAAAAATAAAGATGATAATGCTGATAGCGATAATATGCACAAGCACTCCTTGTGCAAGAATGATATGAGAGGCACAAAGTGCTAAAAGAAAGATTGAGATCGAATATCGTTCTTGACTAAAGGTAAAAATTCTATAGGCAATAAAAACCATAAAAAGTGCCAGAGCTAAAGATCCCAGCCAAGGGTTTATATAGGATTGAGCAATAAATTTAGAAAGTAATTCAGCAGGACCACCAAATTTAAATAATTCACCAAAAATAAAATCTTTAGTGTATAAAAATGCAGGTCCTTGCTCAATATAAGAAGCCATCATTTGTGGAGCGAATAATCGAAAATACAGGTAAGAAATTGCAAAAGTAATAAGAGCGAAAATAGAAAATGAATTTTTCTTCATATTAGATGTCCTTAAAAATCGATTCATTATATATTTCATTGACATGCTTTCTGTTTTGCATGTTTTTCATTTGTTGTTTCATTATTTCAATTGTGTCTTCAGCCGGGGCTGTTTTTAATTTTTCAGTCAGCATATCATATTCATCTTTAAGAAGTTGCATTTCAAGCTGTTTTAGACTATCGATAAATAATCTTTTTTGGTTTTGATCATCATACTCTTCCAATGCCAGCTGATAGCAAAAGGATAAGATTTTTTTATCTTTTATATTTTCAGGGATTTTTTCAGGAGCGGTCTCAATATTATTCTTTAAAGCTTCCTGGATCTCAGCGAACACCTTTTTTAAAAAAGGATGTTTAAAAGTAGTGACTGATAAATAGCGCAATCCTGCTTTTCTGATAAGCATACTTCCATTTACAAGTAGCTGAAGCAAAAGATATTCAGCTGCTTCACCACGATTTTTAAATTGTTTAGATTTTTCTTCTGGAAGAAGGGCAGTTTCGTTTTTGCTTTGATAAGCTTTCTGCCTGTTGAGTTGACTCAATAAATTTTGTTCATCAACTAAAAACATTTTTGCTATTTCGCGGGCAAACATTTCACGATATAGCGGATCTGCGAAATTGCGAATATCTTCTAAAAGTTGATTGATAGTATCTGATTTTTCTTTGGCGGACATCTTTGCGGGCTTAAAATGAACTCTTAAAAACTCCATAAATGCCAAGGAAGAATTGACTTGTATATGAAACACCTGAGTGCCTTCTTTGCGGAGAAAACTATCGGGGTCCTCTCCATCCGGAAGAGAAAGAACCTTGCATTCCAATTTTTGTGAAGCAAGAGTAAAACCTGTTTTAACCGCTGCTTTTTGACCGGCTATATCGCTATCATAGCATAGGATCGCTTCATCTGCAAAGCGTCTCAATAAGCGACCTTGTTCTGTAGTAAATGCAGTTCCGGATCCCGCAACAACATTGGTATATCCATGCTGGTATAATTGTAAAAAGTCCATATAGCCTTCAACAAGCATTGCGCTTTTTGCTTTGCGCATGAATTCCTTTGTTACATTAAGACCATATAATATCTTGCGTTTATTATAGATAGGCGTTTCCGGGGAATTTAGATATTTAGCATCTTTTTTGTTATCGGTCATCAAACGACCACCAAAACCTACTGCATTTCCACGGTCGTCATGTATGGGGAACATGACCCTTTCTCTAAAGCGGTCAAAGAGTCGGCCATCTTTTTCTGAACTGACAAAAAGGCCACTTTGTTGAAGCAGGTCAGCAGGGAATTTGGCAGATAATTTTTTTAGCAAGAACTCCCAGTCGCCAGGAGAATACCCCAGTTTAAAAGTTTTTATCGTTTCTTCCGAGAGTCCACGACTCAGCAGATAATCCAGAGCATTCTTGCCTGAGGGCTTATATAATTCTGCATGATAAATTTCAATTGCCTGAACATGGATATCACGAAGTTTGCCTGTATCGCTTTGTTCTTGAGGTGAGACTTCATCAAATTCTAAAGGTATATTTGCTCGTTCTGCTAACTGTTTTACAGCTTCAATAAAACTAAGTTTTTCATATTCCATGACAAAATTCAGGACATTGCCACCTACACCACATCCAAAGCAATGATAGATCTGCTTGGAAGAGCTAACAGAAAAAGAGGCTGTTTTTTCATTGTGAAAGGGACAATGAGCCCAATAATTACCACCTTTTTTTTTCATGGGCAAATATGAGCCGATAACATCTACAATATCATTAGAATCTTTAATTTGTTCGATCGTATGTTCAGGTATTCTTGCCATGGAATAATTTAAGCTTTATGAAGGCAAGATTAAAGAGTAAAGATAAAATATTGACTTTAAGTTTAATCTTTTGAGGAGGATGTAATTAAAAATTGACTGGAGAGCTAATTGGAATATTCTGAATTAAATGTTTACTAATATGAGCGACTGAATGGATCCTGCTATTTAGGAGTATTTGAAATAGTAGCAGCTCCATCTATAAATATTTGATATGACTCTTTATTGTATTCTAGAATATTGCTGGGCATATTCCAATTATCCCAAAGGCATCTTCCAGTAATTAGTATATCGTTTTTATAGACAACTGTTAAAAGAACGCCATCGCTTTCCATGACTTCACGATCATCAATCTGTGTCGGATCATCGTCATTATTACTTCTATCATCATGCATTACAAGTTTAAGCGAAGGATCTGTGAATTGTAATAGACTCCAGGGAATTCGTAGAAGTATGTCATTTCCATTAATTCTTACACCATCATTTGAGGTGGGGGTATCACCTTCACCAACAGTAGCTAAAAGGCCAATTTCTTGATATGCTTCTTCACCGGCATTGTTTTTCCAGCGAATAGGCATCCATGGAGCGCCATCAGTCGGGATAGATTGATATACTTGTTCCGGATCCGAAAAGTTATCACGTCGATGCCAAATACCATATAGATCATAGGCTTGAGTTACAAACATAGGCGAGTGAGGTCCATTAGTTACAGCTAGCGCAAATTCCGCACGATTAGCGACAGTGGTTCCATTGGGTAAAATTGATTCGCCTAAGTCGGCTCTATACGTATCAAATCCCACCCAAATAGTATCTCCATTTTGCAAGGGAGAATCGGTTTGGAGCTTAACATAGAAAAATGCATTATCCATATCAGCTTTGACAGACAAGAGATCACCTGATGATTCAACTGCTGGCCAGCGTGTAAAATCCGGAGCTTTTTCACGGTAATCTTTTAGTCCAAAATTTTGTTCAGGAGAGGTAACATTTTGCCAGAACTGTCGTCGCTCCGGGTGTGATCCAAAAGGTGCGGTTATCCATGCGTTCTTAAACCACTCATCTATCCAGGCAAAAAGCAAACCACCTGCGCATCCAACATCGTAAATATTCCTTAACATGCGGACACCGTAAATGCCCTGTTCGGTTTCAGTCATGCCGCCATGATACATGCCACTGTGACTGTAATGGGCGTTGCCCCAGGAAGAAGGCACACCAAATTCTGCAATTACCAGAGGGATATTATCATAATGATTATTTAGATCTACCAGATATCCCAAATATGAATTTGGACCCATCTCATCCGAATAAGTTTGATAGCCGGGGTCTTCACTAATAAAATCCGGATAATATGGATAAGCGTGATAAGACATATAAAAACCGGCAGGAGCATTAATATTCACGATATTTGCCATATCGAATGTTTCCTTGTCTTCGTCAGTATCTTTTTCCGGAAGATTTTCAGTGGGGTGGTAAATTGGATCTAAGGTTGGCCAGGATGAGCAAGACATCGGTTTATCTATCTTATAGTTATCTTGCATATAAGCTACTGCATGATCAAGGCGCTCTGTCATCCAGATATCAAGCTGGCATGTATCCTGAATACTAAAATGATCACCATCAAAGGAAACAAGATCCGGATACTTATTTTCAATAATTTCTACTTCCCAAGGATGGATTTCGCGGCCAATAATATAACTCATTACCCAAGGAGAAACGTCTGTGGTAAAGTCGCCATAAGCTCGTCCAAATCGATGAGTAATACTTTTGTTTCCGTGCATGCAATCAATGACCTCTGCAATATCATCATCAAATTTTATAGATTGTCCGGAGATCAGGTCTCCTTCGTATTCTTCATCTAACCACACACCCTGAATTAAAAATAAGGGTTTTTCAGGATGAGCCAGATTATATTTTTCGAGTTCTTCGTAGAATCTTGGGAAATGCAGGGTATAGGTTCTTATATAATTTAAATCGTTTTGCGCCATTTCAGCTATCCAAGAGGCATATTGCTCGCGGGTTGCCGCTAAAGCCCCCGGCGAGGTTCCCGGTGTTGCGGCACCCAGGTTAATACCTTTTAGAAATATTGGGACATATTCCTCATCACGAAAAATCTTGATGTGTTTGCCTTCAGCTATGAAGGGCATATCTAAAACTTCAGTGGTATAAATTGTATTAAGTACAGTTTCATGTAAAGTTATATTTTTTTCCTGATAAAATTTTCCGTTTGAAAAATGAATATAAAAGTCAAATTTATTACCGGTAAAAATTTCGTCAATTATGATACCGGGATCACCGGGAATAGCTATACTTGAACTGTGGTCTAAAAGCGCAATTTTAATACTTGATATTTTATCGGAGCTTGTCATTCTAATGATATATAGACCTAAGGGGAGCTTATTTCCACTGTTATCAATAGCTATCCATGGTAATTGATGAAAGCCGGCTTCAAGATCTGTAATGAATTTTGAGGCAACTTTTTCTCCTCTTACATTAAAGATCTCAAGTTTAATATCCGAATTTTCTTTAAGCAAAATTGGAAGTATAGACGATCCTTTGGAAGGGTTGGGATAAGCGGGGTAGAGTTTTGTTTCTGTATAGACGGCGGTTTTTATTGTTGAATAGAATTCACCCCAGCGATTCGTAATAATTTCATCAAGAACAGTACTTTTGCCTGCTTCGGTAATTCTTACGATTGCGCCTGCAACACCGCCACCATATTGGTTCATTAAGCGACAATCGAATCCAACACCCTGAAGTGGTGTAAGTATCAAAAAAAGTGATAAATATAAAAATATTTTTTTAATTGATCTAAACAACCCGGTTTTCTTCTTTCTGTCCTCTCAAGACATTTAGACAGTTTTCAACGGCCATAATAGCGAGTCGATTTCTAACTGATACTGTTGCAGATCCAATATGAGGCGTCAATACGACATTATTCAATTCCGAAAGATCTTTTGCCATGATAGGTTCGTTTTCATATACATCTAAAGCAGCACCTGCAATATGTTTCGCTTTTAAGGCTTTCACTAATTCTTTTTCATTTATAACGGGTCCGCGAGCTGTATTAATTAAGCATGCTGTCGATTTCATCATCTTAAATTCGCGTTCTCCTATCAAATGATGGTTTTCCGGACGCATAGGAATATGTAAGGAGATGAAATCAGATTCTTTGATTAAAGTATCCTGGTCAACATTTTTGGCATTAAGTTCTTTATCAAGAACGGGATTGGTTTTGCCACTGTATAGCACTTTCATATTAAAACCTTTAGACATTAAGGCAAAGGCGGTGCCAATGCTGCCTGTACCAATAACTCCCAATGTTTGTCCTGCAATATCCTGGCCTTGCATAAGCATGGGCATCCAGCCGGTAAATTTTCCATCACGCATGAATTTATCAGATTCCGGAATGCGGCGGGCAATGGCGAATAATAAAGCCCAGGCGAGTTCTGCTGTACTTTGAGAAAGTATTCCCGGGGTATTACAGACAGCAATGCCTTTCTTTTTAGCATAGTCAATATCGATATTATTATAACCAACGGCCATATTGGATATTACTTCAAGTTGAGGTGCGGAATCTATCAATTTAGCATCGATTTTATCATCCAATAGGCAGATAAGTCCATGAACGCTTTTGACTTTTTCAGCTAAAGCTTCTGGTGACAGAGGATTTTCTTCGAATAAAATTTCAATATTAAATTCAGATTTTTTTAAGAGGTCCATTCCTGCTTGAGGAATAATTCTTGAGAGAAATATTTTTTTAGCCATAAGGCACCTGTTAATTTAAGAACAATCTTAAAACTTTGTATTTTCCAGAGTTGTTTTCATTTCAGTGATTATTTGATTAAACTCATTACCCATAAGATTATCCAGGAAAAGGTTAGTCCAGCGGGCGCTAATATTTTTATCTGCAAAGACTGTAAAACTTATCCTGATCTTTGTTTTTTCGCCGGGGATGATTTGCCAAAGAGTTTTAGCCATTTCTTGGCCTTGATAAGTTATGATATCTTCTATACTCATGTCAGTTTTGATGTTTACTATACATTCGCCCAGGCCAACTTTGTCACCTTCCCAGGTATAGCCCAATTCACCCGGAAAATCGGTATATACAATAGAAGTATCTTCTGAGTCCCAGATAGGCCAAAGATGATCTTCATATAGGTCTAGGATCTTTTTTTCTACAAGATCTGCCGGAGCATCTACTGTGTATTCTTTTTCGAAAGTAGCGGTTTTAGGCAAGAATGATCCAACGATAAAAAATAAGACGATACAAGCCAACAATACAGTAGCTAGAATTTTAAAAAATTTCATATCAAATCTCCTTCTGGGAAGCAAATAGCATTTAAGTGTTTAGTTTATTTTTTTCTACTTTAAAGTGATAAATTATCAAAGCAAGACCGCCGGCAACCATAAAGAAACTCAATAATTGCCCCATCGTTACCCAGCCAAACAAGAATCCAAGTTGTTCGTCCGGTTGACGGAAAAATTCACAAAAAGTACGAAATACTGCGTAGGCAATGAGCAATACTGCCAAACGAATAGAGCCGGGTGCCTCTTTTTTGTGTAAGAATAACATGATCAAGAAGAGAAGTAAGCCTTCAGTGAGAGCTTCATATAATTGAGAAGGATGACGAGCTTGAATATAGCCGAGATCAATATATTGGCGAATAAGTCGAAGCGGCGCATCAAAGCTTAAACCGGCTTCAGAGGGGAAATACATGGCCCATTTAACATCGGAAACACGTCCCCAAAGTTCACCGTTAAGAAAATTGCCCAGGCGTCCAAAGAATAAACCCAAGGGTGCAACAACCACGACTTTTCCGGCAAGATCAAAGAAATCCTTTTTAAATTTTCTAGTCCAGATAAGTCCTGCAAGAATACAGCCAAGCAAACCACCATGAAAGGACATACCCGAAAAACCGACAAGTTTACCATCGCGGAAGGGCCATAAAATTTCAATAGGGTGATCAACATAGTATCCGGGATTATAAAAAATGACATATCCCAATCTTGCACCAATCAAGAGGGCAATGATCAGCCAGGAAAACAGTGAGTCAAATTCTTCGTT
The DNA here is from genome assembly GCA_964572745.1 of uncultured bacterium. GTDB lineage: Bacteria > Fidelibacterota > Fidelibacteria > Fidelibacterales > Fidelibacteraceae > M50B103. Next base: position 16,386 of record CAZNFT010000007.1, on the reverse strand, counting down.
TGTAAGATCGATCTTTTTGTGTTTGATCTCTCTTCGCATGAAGATGATAAAAAACACAAAGCCCAGAACATACATTAGGCCGTAATATCGTAATTGAAAATTGCCTATTTGAAATAAATAGGGTTGTATTTGATGTATTGAATGCTCAAGCATAAATATTCCTTGTTTCTACATGCAAATAATACGAAAAAAAGAGAGAAAATTAAAGGATAAAGAATAAAGAAGTTGCTCAGAGATTTATCCAAACCACAAGGTGAAAAGCCAAACTTTTTTGGTTTATTTTCTTTCAAACAAGGATTCAAGGATGCTAATTGCATCCTTAATACAGGGTTCACAAACCTTTTTTTTTAAGTTTAATTCGGCAATGTGGGTTTGCCCGTCCTCAGTGTTGGAGTCTTGATCTAAAAGTGTGCGACAGTCACTTACTCCATGGATGGCAACAAATTGTGCATGAAAATCTTGAATCAATCTTCGTGATTCCTGACTTCTTATATTTTTATCAAGACGATAACAATATAGACTAATGACCATGAAGGCACCAGTGACAGCTCCACAAGTTTTTTGAAGTCGTCCCATGCCCCCGCCAAATCCTAGCGATATTTTTTCTAAAGTTTCTAGGTCTGTATTAAGTTCCTCTGCGTAAGGAAGTAATACAGCTTGCGCGCAATTATATCCCTCATTAAAATATTTTAATGCTTGTGCCTGGTTTTTGAGCTCTTTTTCTTTTTTATGCATCTTAGTTTTTCCCTTACTATTTTATTTTTTATATGTACTTAATTTACAGGAGTTTAAGTAGAAGTCAATCTTTAAGATTTTGTATTCATTAATATTGCCCAAGATTCTTCGCCCATTATAAAAGGGGGAAGTCTAAAATGACATCCCCTGGATTCTATAAGCTGTAATTTATCAGTCAAAACTCTGTCATGCGATTATAATTATCTTATGATAAATCTCAACCGATTACTTGTCACCGATTACTTGTCACGCCGGCCAATGTTTGATCATAAACCAAATTCCAAATCCGAGTGCAGCAGCACCCCAGATAAAGAAAAAGATTTGCGTGCCAATGTCTCCTAAGATTTTAATAAATCCTTGAATTTTCCCCATTTGCCAGATTTTTTCAGGTTTTAAGGCGGCAATTAGAAAAACGGCTATTCCATAAAGAACTAAAAAGATCCCTAAATACAACATATATATCTCCTTATTAAAATGATTTATGAAAGTCCTTTAACAATACTTTTTTTAAGTATCATAAAATACAAAGCACAAATGCCAACAATCAAGGCATTTTTCCAAGCAAAAGCAGTCCAAGTAGCAGTTTGCGTAAAGACTGATTCCAAGACATCATATACCCAGTAAAAAGGTGTCCAATAAACAAGCCATTGCCATTGATCAGGAAGTAATGTGCCGCCAAGAATTGATAGCATGAGAAGCATTCCAAGCATTTTCCCAATACCGATAGCTTCATTATCATTACTAGACAATGCCCCGATCAATAATCCAAAGAGTAGTGTAATTGAAAAGGAGCTGATTACAATGATATATACCTGTAAAATATTCACATGCATAAGTCCAAGTACGAGTAATGAAACAATGGTATAAAACGAAGTAACAAATAAGGGGAGTATGCTTTTACCAATATAATATTCCGATTTTGTAAGAGGAGAAATTCGTAAAGCTTTGTCAGTCCCCATTTCCTTGTCTTGAACGACACCAAGCCCAATGATGAATGCAGAAATAAATGTCATAAAGAGAATGAACATAGCGCCTCCCATCGTTGCTACAGGAGAAATATCGCTTCGTTCTGATAATTCTTCCGGAACACCATAGATGAAAGTGTTTGTTTTAGCTCTATCCGGGAAATTTTCTTCTATATAGTATTGACGTATTACTCTGGCTCCACTAGAAAAGACTTTATTCTTTTCAATGTTTCTTTCCAGGACTGAAACATATTGATTTGTTTCAGGATCCCAGTACAATCCTTCGGCAGTACCGGTACCCCGAAGCTTTTGTTCCATGTCTTCGATAGTGGCATAGCTTTTGACTTTGGCAAATTCTTCTAAGTTATCAATCACTTCTTGTTGTACAGCATGAGGCCCTTCGGTGACAACCGCAATAGTTGCTGCTGTGCTGTCCATGCTTGGCAGGAAGAAACGAAGGACAAGTACCATAATCATAGGAACAATAATCATATATGAACCCATAAAGCTGGACATATTTGACTTTAAATCAAATTTAAACATTTGTGTTAATTGACTCATGTTAACCTTCCTTCCTTACGCGGTTCGAGAACACCCACCCGGCAAGAGTAGCTAAGACAAGATCAAGAGCCGCAAGGATTATAACAGCATTCCATATTAAGTGTGAGTTGTTGTCCGGGAACATTGCAGCATCAAGACCAAATAGGGTATAATAGCTCGGAATGAATTTTAACCACTCAGGTGAGAAAGTTGGAGCAAAGAGTGATATTGCCGGAAGTGATAATACCATCATCAACAATACAACATAGCCCATTGAGGCCATAGGGTTATCAAAGAAAGATCCTAAGAAAGTGCCGATAGCAGATCCAAAGATCACAGTTAACATCGTAATTAGAAGTGCCGGTAGATAACCGTTTAGACTGCCCATGACGGGAATGTAGAGGATGGAGAAGGTAACAGCGCTAATGGCCAATAACATAAGATTTTTACTGATAAGAAATCTGATCATACCTGTGGGTGTTACTCTAAAGGCTCTGATCGTTGCATCACTTCGCTCTTGACCAATTAAGGAAACCATAGCAAACATACCCATGATTCCAACCATCACTAAAATAATAGCAGGAAGCATACGGCGATTAAAGGGTATTTCGTCACGTAAACCTTCCTGCAATGAAGTTAATCTTACTGAACTATAGGTTTCTGGAGGATAATTACCCAAAGGGGGATGTATGATAGATAACATATCTTCCATTTCAACTTCAACATACTTCATCATCGATTCAGTTGTGTAGGGTTGAACCAGCATCTCAGTTTTGTAGAGAGTTCCCTCTTTGTCATCAGCATAGGAAATGATGACTCCCATGGCATTACGGTTTTTGGTCATACCCTCAATAATTTCTTCGCGGGTTTTAACAAATGTATCCATCTCAATTGATATATCGTCAGAAAAATCATCTACAATTTGTTGAATAAGACCTGTTTCATCTTGAATAAAGATCATTGCCTCTCGTTGAATGTCTTTAGGAAAAACAAAAAGCAAGAGTAACATGATCAAGACAGCAAAACCAAGTTCCAGAAGGACAAAAACATCCTTAATACCGAGAAGCATGTCCTTTTTGAAAAGACTAAATATGCGTTGCATAAAACCCCCCTATTCCAAGCCGCGACCGGTGAGTTTGATAAATATCTCCTCAAGGGTCGGTTCGCCGGAGTGAATGGTTTTTACATCATGTTCAGCAATGAACTTTGCTAATGCTTTTTTATCTTTTTCTTCCATACCCATGGAGGCAGATTTTAATTCTTTACCTTCAAGATATTCTATAGTAACAGTGGGTTTACCGTACTTGAGCTTGAGGTTTTTAGGCGTATCAAGTGTAGCGATTTTACCATCAACTATAAATGCAACGCGATCACAAAGTTCGTCTGCAACAAACATATTATGAGTTGTTAGAAAAATAGTTGTGCCTTCTTTTTGTTTCCTTGTAATAATGCCTTTGATACTATTAGCTGTTGTAGGGTCTAGTCCCATGGTAGGTTCATCAAGAAACCAGATATCCGGCTTATTGATCATAGAGCGAGCAAAACCAATGCGTTGCATCATACCTTTAGAAAAGGCACCGGCTTTCTTTTTAGCTTCGTCTTGTAATCCCACCCATCTTAGAACGGTCATGGGGTCTTCGGTTTCACCGTCATAGAGTGATGCATGAAACTTTAAATTGTCTAAGGCAGATAATTTTTTATAAACATTGGGGCGTTCAAATCCAACGCCAATTCGATTGAAGAATTTTTTATTTGGATGACCTTTACGTTCTTCACCGTCAATAATGATCTCGCCGGCTTGCTGTTCAAGTAATCCTGCAAGAATTCCTTGAGTTGTAGATTTTCCAGCACCGCTTGGACCAAGGAACCCAAAGATCTCACCTCGCTTGACATCGAAAGAAATGTCATCGACAGCGAATTCATCGTTCTTCTCATATGAGTGCATGAGATTTTTCACTTTGATCATTTTGTATCCTCACTTTGTTTTAATAGGGCTTAATGTCGATTTATATTTCCTGTCAGTATAATATTACAGCTAAAAGCAATAAAATGAAAGAAAAACCGAAATACCTAAAAGGCTGATTATAAGGGCTTATATTTGTGTTTCGTAAGGCCGCTTTAGCCGTAACATAAAGGCATCTTACGAAAAAATTAAATATGAATGAAAAAAGTAAGGAAATATTTTAAAAAATATTTTTATATATGACAGTAAATCAAATCAAAAAGTTCAGACTGTCGAATGGGTTTTGAAATAAAAGCTGTAAACATTTCTTGGTTATTTGTATCATAAATATTTATGGGATCATAGGCACTTTGTGCAATAATTGGGACTAAAGTATTGGATTCTCGGATTAACTTTGTCGCTTTTATTCCATCCATGATGGGCATTTTAATATCCATTAAAATTAGAGCCCAGTCCTTGTTTTCTTTACACATATCAACGGCGATTTGCCCGTTTTTGGCGTGAAATACTTCTGCGCCTGCATTGCTTAGAATTTCTTTTAGATAGAGAAAGTTAATTTCTTCATCTTCAGCGACAAGTATTTGTAATCCTTTTAGACTGTTTTTTTGTTTTGTTTCTTTGATATCGTAAAGATTTTGTTTTCCATGGCTTCCTTTTGGAAGAGATATACTGACTGTTGTACCAACATTAACCACAGATTCAATCCATATTTTACCACTCAGCATTTCTAAATAGGAGCGAGCAAGAGAAAGGCCAATTCCGTTTCCCGAAAAACGTTTTGAGTCTTCTGTTTCTACTTGTCTAAAGGGGGCAAAGATTTTATTCATGATAGCATCGGGGATCCCAATGCCGGTATCTGAAATTGAGATCAGGATGTCATTGGGCATCGATTGGGTTTTTATGCTGATGCTTCCTTTATGAGTGAATTTTAAAGCGTTGTCTAAAATATGGTCGATAGAGCGTCGAAGTTTATAGCAGTCTGTTTCAATCTGGATATTCTTTAATTTATCATCCAGATCTAAATTAAGTTTCAGTGATTTTTGACTGCTTTTTTCCATGAAAGAAGTAATGATGATATTAAGTAATTCTTGAGGGTTGCAAATATTAGTATGTAAGCTAGCTTGATTTTGTTGGATTTGTGATATTTCAATAATGTCTGTGACAATTTCCAACAGTTTTTCACTACTTCCCTTTATCATATTACTATAAAGGAGTTTTTTTTCTTGCTCAATATCTGAACGGGTTAATAATTCTGTAAATCCCAAAATACCGTTCATCGGTGTTCTTAGTTCGTGAGAGATATTATTTAAAAAGGCGGTTTTAAGTCGACTGCTTTCTTCCGCCTTGTTGTGTGCCTGGGAAAGAGCCGTATTTTTTTGTTCAAGAATGTCCTCTGTATCTCTTAATTTTTTCAAATGTTTTCTTACTAAAAAGAAAAGAAAAACAGCCGTAAGGAGTACATAAAACCAGCCTTTATACATTTGAATGTTAGCTCGCTGAATTTCTTCACTTATGAGGGAATTAAGAATTTGGTCCGAAAATAATATCCACAAAACACCAAAACTTAAGTATGCTAATGTTATTTTATATTCGAATTTCATTTTAAGTTGAAAATCCTTGGATATATTTTACTAAACAATATACCAAATACAAGCTAGCATACAAATATAATCTTTATAATTGCTTATTTTTTTAGTTGTTTGTGTTTTCTCAATAAATTTAGAGTTTCTTCTACAGGCAGTGCTTTTATTTCATGTCCATCTCTACCTATCATGGTCTCAGCCGCAAAAAGTGAATTAATAACAGCTTCTTCGGTGGCTTCTATGCATGCCATAAAGAGTGAGGACATTTTTCCATTATGCAAAGTTTTGCTTGAATAGAGAGGAGAATCATAATCATTGGGAATAAAATTGCCTTCTGCAGTAGAAGCAGCGATCACATAGTCACCGCTTCCGTTAGATGCAATGCCACCGGTTTTTCCCAGTCCAAGCATGGCTCGTTTTGCCAGACGCTCAAGATTTCTTGCACAGAGCGGAGCATCGGTCATAATAACGATCATGCAAGATCCATCGGCTTCGTTGAGGATTTTTTCGCGGTAATAATAATCACCGATCTCTTCAGCGACCTGGACACCTTTGATCTCTAATTTGCCACCGAAATTAGTCTGCACAAGAATGCCAATTGTGTAGCCTCCAAGCGATTCCGGAAGGACGCGAGAAGCAGTGCCAATTCCGCCTTTATATCCAAAGCAAATGGTTCCGGTCCCGGCGCCGACATTGCCTTCTTTGACTTTTCCATCTTTGGCGTTTTTGATGGCTTTTAAGACATCTTCTTCGAGAACATGTCTGCCACGAATATCATTTAGCCACCCATCATTGGTCTCTCCAACTATGGGATTGACCGACCGGACATTTTCGTTTCCTTTTTGTTTCAAGGCATATGAGATCAAAGCATTTGAAGCAGCCGGAACACTGAGAGTATTGGTAAGAATGATGGGTGTTTCAATATTTCCGAGTTCTTTGACCTGTGAATAACCGGCTAGTTTACCAAATCCATTCCCAATATGAATAGCGGCTGGAACTTTTAGCTGATAAATATTTCCATCATGGGGTAAGATGGCTGTAACACCTGTGCGAATATTTTCGCCTTCGTTTAGAGTAACATGTCCGACTTTAACACCCTTAACATCAGTAATGGCATTATTTTTGCCGGGTTTAAAAACGCCAATCTCAATGCCGAGATCCCGAGGACGCTCTTTTGCAGCTAAAGCAAGACTAGTTAAACATAGAAACATAATGATCACCTTAAGTTTTTTCATACTTGATCCTTTGTGTGTATTGGACGAATAGATATTTTATATTTTTTTGCATGTCAATTAAGGCAATAAGACTTTATGTTGTTTGAGACTCTTTCCGGCCTTCATTCGGTGAGTTTCGGTGGACAGGCAAGCAGCCTCATAATTGCAAAGAGTATATATTGTCTGGCAATCAAGGCAGGGCTCACGATTTAGGCATGATAGCAGGCATCCCAAAATTTCAGCTCCATTTTACAACTTTGTAAATACATACTTTTCATATCAACTTGTACCAGAGCATTACTGTTAGCAGCAGCGTCTTCTACCAGTTCCAAGATCTGACGGACCTGTTCAGCAAATTCCGGACCCGTGTAGGTATCTAGCCAGGGCTGATAGGGATTATTTTGGACGGATATATTATTCAAATTGAGCCCAACTTCACTGTATATCCAAAAACAAGGCAATAGTGAAGCAAGTCCCACGGGATAAGATGATAAGGATGTAACATTTTCCAAAAAATCGCCATAATCTTTACAAGCCGGGAGTGCTTCTTTAATTGGCTCGACCTGAGATGTGTTAAAAAAAGTATCATGAAGTTCTTTTTCTAAAGTATAGCCCTCTTCTGCAAAAGAAGTTAAAATAGCTTTGGCTTCGTGGTTGGGAGCTTTTGCACGTAAATTGAATAAGGCTTTTGTGTAAGATTTGATGTAAAGAGCATCTTGCTGTAAATACACTTTAAATTTTTCAAGATCAAGCGTTCCTTCTGCCAATTCAGAGTTGAAAGGATGTCTTAACATTTCCTGAAATAATGATCTACTTCTTTTCCAAAGTTTAGCAGAAAACAACATTTTGTCATTCCTCCCAAAGTTCATGGAAATGGTGTACAGGACCATGCCCATGACCAATTTTATATTCTGCGCCTGCGATGATGGCGGATTGTATATACTTTTTAGCGGAGCGAACTGCATCTCCGAGTTCTAAACCTTGTGCAAGATAGGCCGCTATGGCCGATGAAGTTGTACAGCCTGTTCCATGTGTATTTGGTGAATTAATTCGCTTTGCTTCTAACCAGAGGACTTCACCGCTTTGTAAAACAAGGCAATCGGGACTTTCGGCATTTTCGAAATGCCCACCTTTTACAAGAACAGCTTCAGGACCTAATTCCAGTAATTTTTTAGCGACTTTTTCAAGATCTTCACGGTTTTTTATGCTTGCACAGGCTAAAACTTCCGCTTCGGGAATATTGGGTGTAATAAGACGGGCCAGAGGAATGAGCTCTTCTTTAAGGGCTTTAATGCTTTCATCCCTAAGCAGTTTATCACCGCTTTTGGCTATCATTACAGGATCCAGAACGATATTCTTGACTTTATATTCTTTGAGTTTATTTGCAATGTTTATAATAATATCCGGGGTATTTAACATGCCTATTTTAAGGGCATCCACACCAATATCACTCATCACGGCATCGATCTGTTTAGCAACAAAATCGGCTGGCACCGGATAAATTCCTGTAACAGCTGTGGTGTTTTGTGCCGTAAGTGCCGTAATTACGCTCATACCAAAACAGCCTAGCGCTGAAAAGGTTTTCAAGTCGGCCTGTATGCCTGCTCCACCACCGCTATCTGAGCCGGCTATTGTCAACACACGTTTATATTTTTTCATATTCACTCACTTTTAAAATGGTCAAAACCGCTTTTATTCAGCTCAACCGGTTTGTTTTTTAAAACATATTCCAGAGTTTTTTTATCTGTAATTTTCCCGATAGTATATAAGTCGGACTTAAATTTCTTTTTGTATTCAGCTGAAATCTCCTCATAATTATCAGGCTTGACCGTGCAAAGCAGGCAGTAATCTTCTCCGCCGGTAGCGGCAATAGTTGTAGCTTCCCAGCCGTAATCTCCACAGACTTCTTCCATCATACCCGAAATGGGGATTTTTTCAAGATCCACTATTGCACCAACCTGCGATTGTTGCATAATGCGCCTTATATCCGAGTCAATTCCATCGGACACATCTATCATACTAGTTACAGCACTTTTTTTTCCAAGAAAGCTTCCTTCTGCGAGAAATGGTCTTGGTAGATTATGAGCTTTGTACATTGCTCTTTCTGCGGCTGTTGAGAGAGGTAAATTCCTCAAGACAAGTTTTAATCCGCAAGCCGATTCTCCCAATGTAGATGTCACACAAATAAGGTCGCCGGGTTTTGCCCCTGAGCGCAGTTTTAAATGTTCATTCTTTACTTTTCCAATGATGGTAATATTGATCACCAAGTCGTTTTGTGAGCGGGTTGTATCTCCGCCAAGAATTGGCGTTTTGCTTTCTTTTGAAAGAAATGATAGGCCTTCATAAAATTCTTTTAGCCATTCTATATCTACTTTTTCAGGTATTCCCAAAGAAATATAAGCACTTTGGGGAGTTCCACCCATAGCCGCGATATCGCTAATATTTACAGCCAGGGCTTTTTGTCCCAGCTCGAATGCTGTGATCTTGTTAAATAAAAAATGTGTATTTTCAATCAAAAGGTCAGTTGTAACAATCTGACTTTCACTATCCGAAAGTGGTGTAATGGCACAATCATCACCAATACCGGTAATGTCCTTTCCCAAGTGTTCAAAAAAGGGAGAGACTATTTTTTCAATAAAAGCAAATTCTCCAATGTCACTTAATTTCATTTTTTACCTGATTTTACTTGTTTCAGCAGTTCTTGAGAAGCTGCTTTGGGGTCTTCTGCAGAGCAGATCGCCGAAACGACAGCAATTCCATCAGCTCCTGCAGCAATAATCTTTGCTATGTTATCAAGATTAATTCCACCAATGGCGATCAATGGATGTCGTGATATTTTACGAATTTCACGAATTCCTTCCAGTCCGAGTTCATGATCTATATCTGTTTTTGTCGCTGTAGAATAAATTGGACTGAGTCCTAGATAATCTACATCCATTTTTTCAGCTTCTAAAGCATCTTCTACACTTTCAACCGAAAGTCCGATAATGGCGTCAGATCCCATTAGTTTCCTGGCGATCTCGTAAGGCATATCGCTTTGACCAATATGTAAGCCTTCTGCAGCGACTGCCAGAGCAATATCTACTCTATCATTAATAATAAGCGGAACACCCAAAGGTGAACAAAAGTTTTTAACTTCTTGCGCTATCTCTAAAAACTCTCGTGTTGAACAGTCTTTTTCTCGTAACTGAACGACAGTAACACCACCTTTAACAGCGGATTTAATAATTTCAAAAAGAGACCTTCCTTTCGAAAGAGCTCTGTCAGTTACAAGGTATAAACTATAATCAATGTTTTTCATTTTACTCATAGCTAGCTTTGTCTTATTTATGGGGCGACTCACTCTTCGTAGCGCATGCAAGTTGTCCGTATATTCTTGTTAATTAACATTCCGAGTTTCCTTTCAAACGGAATCAGGCATATCCTCTTATCCTATCCACACTTCGCTCCAAAGTATCGGAGCTTACGAAAGATCAGGACTTACAGCACACAGGTCGCGCGGTACGGCAAAAAGCTATCCAGTATATCCTGTTATCTTGTCAGATATTAGCTATCTAGTATATCCTGTTATCTTGTCAGATATTAGCTATCCAGTATATCCTGTTATCTTGTCAGATATTAGCTATCCAGTATATCCTGTTATCTTG
>CAZNFT010000007.1:0-5639 GCA_964572745.1 uncultured bacterium | reverse complement strand
TCAGATATTAGCTATCCAGTATATCCTGTTATCCTGTCAAATATTAGCTATCTAGTATATCCTGTTATCCTGTCAAATATTAGCTATTCTGATTATCCAGCTATCCCGTCAAAAAGAATCATGTCTATTTCAAATATTTTCCAATATCATTTTCATTCATATTATAAAAAGCGTCCAGCATGTGTAGTTGCAATGTCCCGGGACCGCTTGCTTTTTCTTCTGCCATTTCGGCGGCAATACCCATTACGGCCATAGCCGAGGCAGCTGCTTCTAATGTGTCTTTGTTGACCGCTATAAAAGCCGCGGTCAATGCTGTTGCAGTGCAACCAAGACCGGTTATCTTTGGCATCATATCGCTCCCGCCTTCAAGAGTAATAATTTTTTCACCCTGGTTGAGATGATCGATCTTGCCACTGATAGATACAATGCAATTATATTTATTAGCGAGATTTTTAGCAGCATCCATTGCTGAATCGGGGCTTTGTGTACTATCCACGCCCTTTGTTTTTACAGCGGCATTTTCCAGAGCCATAATCTCGGAGGCATTTCCACGAATTACAGCAGGGTTTGCAGTTTCTAAGAGCTCAAAGCAGGTCTCACTTCGGTAAGGAGTAGCACCGGCACCGACCGGATCTAGCACAATGGGAATCCCTTTTGCCTTGGCAGCTTTAGCAGCTTTTATCATAGCTTCTACCCAGTGTGGACTGAGTGTGCCAATATTAATTACCAAAGTTGAAGCGATCTTGATCATGTCTTCGACTTCTTCAACAGCGTGGGCCATAACGGGAGAAGCTCCAATGGCTAAGAGAGCGTTGGCCGTATTGTTCATCACCACATAATTAGTGATATTATGAACAAGAGGTGCTTTCTCTCTGACATTTTTTAAGTGCTTATATACGAGGTCAGGTTTCATTTTCATTATTCCTTTACTGCTTTTATGGCAACATAATCACCACGATCATAACCTTCAACAGGCTCTTCTGCTTTTTGGTTTGAGTAAGCTGGATGTTTCGTTAAGGTTTGAGCATATTCAAAATTCGAAAATCCGGATTTTTTTAGCAGATCAACTTTTTCGGGAGTTGTAAACCAGATAGGATCCTGAACAAAGGCAATAGGGTAAACATTTGGTGGGATAGCACCCTCGAAATATTGATGTTCCCAGCTGCCAATTTCTTTAGCAAGGTTATAAAGCAAAGCGTAGGATGACTCTTTAGGAATATCTAGAACAAGGATTTTTCCACCCGGTTTTAATGCCTCAAAAGCATTGTCAAAAGCTTCTTGCAGATCATTTATATACGAAGGACAACCGTTAAATATTACAGCATCATATTTTTCATTGCCAAGTTCAATGGTTTCGGCTGTACCAATGCGGACATTCATGCCGCGCTGACTTGCTATTTTGGCCATACCTTCTGCAGGCTCAACACCGTCTTCAATAATAATTCCATAATCACGTTTTAAGATAGCTTCAAAAAGGCCGCTTCCACAGCCAATTGATAATGTTTTGCCGGGTTCTTGCAAAAAATATGCAAGCAAACGGACTTCAGATCTAAGGACATTTTCATTTTTCAGGAACCATTCATCGTAGGCGTTAGCAAATTGTGCAAAGGCGCTTTCATTTACTTTCTTGTTCATCTTTTCTAGTCTCCATTAGCTATTGTATTCAAATAAAATCCATCCAATAAATTAAGGAAAATAAAAATCTCTGCAAAGGATAAAGAAGAGCTGAGGCATAAAACGCGAGATGAGGTTTTGCTTAAAAGATACATTAAATATCTCTGATCAAAGTCTTCTAACTTGGTATTGAAATCTTTTAAGTCTTGTAAGAGTGATTTGCTGATAATTTCAGGTACCATCATATATAAGCTTAGCTAAAACAGTTCTAAGGAATCGCTACTTCCAAAGCGCTTACTGTGTAGCAAGGGTGCAAAGGGTTCTATTAGAAATTGGATGACTATATTTAGTTTTCACTGTCCGCCATAACTTTAACTTTTTAGAGTAAAGGAGAGCTAATGTTTCTATTCTAGATAATAAATTTTGATGTTGTATTGATTTCTATCATACTGCACTCATTAGTACTTAGCGGCGGTCTGGCGGCAAGTACAAGGATCAAATCATTTTTTTTAATAATTTCTTTTTCCAGCAGGGGTTTTACTGAACTTGAAATTAGGTCATCAGTTGATCCCGGAAGATCAATCAGCTCTGGATACAAACCGTATGATAGGGTAAGCTCTCTGGCAATTTTCAGATCATGACAACGGACATAGATTGGAATTCCTCCCCTGAACGAGGAGACAAGCCTCGCTGTTAAACCTGAATATGTATGAACTACAATTGCTTCTATCGGGAGTTTCTCCGAAGCCTCGATTGCGGTTTTAACAAGAAATCTTCTTACATCATCAGCTTCTTCATTCACTCCATGCTTCCATATTCCTCTTCGGCTTTCTTCAGAAGCTCTTGCTATTCTGACCATAGTTTCAACCGAATCCAGAGGGTATTTCCCATATGCTGTCTCGCCACTAAGCATCAGTGCACTGCTGCCGTCAAGAACAGCATTTGCTACATCACTGACCTCAGCTCTTGTTGGTCGAGGATTCTCAATCATGGATTGCAGCATATGTGTTGCGATTATGACCGGTTTTGCTTGCTCCATACACTGTTTTATAAGTCTTTTCTGAATTACTGGAACATCTTCGGCCGGGATCTCAATACCGAGATCTCCTCTTGCAACCATGATACCATAACATGCATTGAGAATTTCTTCAGAATTCTCGACACCCTCTCGATTCTCTATTTTTGCGATAATTTTTATATGGCTTTTATAGTCTCTCAGTATCTCATTTATCTCTTCGATGTCGTCTGCATTCCGTACAAATGAGTGAGCAATAAAATCGATATTATTTTCTGCGGCAAAGCGAATGTAGCTACGATCTTTATCGGTCAACGCCGGGAGATTAAGATGAATTCCCGGGATATTTATGCTCTTTTTGTTTTGTATAATTCCGCCATTTTCCGTGATGGCATATAGGTAGGCTTTTTCTTTACCGATAACCCTGAATGCTGTTTTTCCATCGTCAATAAGAATCATAGCATTTTCAGGAACATCGGCAACAATATCCTCATGATTGACAGGAACTATTATAATTCCTTCTTTTGTCATAGGAGTATTGCAATCTTCATTGCTGAACGCAATACGGTCACCGGTTTTGACCTCTATATCATTTGTTATTCCTGAGGTCCTAATCTCCGGACCTTTTGTATCTATAAGTATTCCGGTGAAATTCGAAACAGCCCTGATGTTTTTTATAACCCTTAATGAATCTTTAAGGGTCTGGTGAGCCGTGTTGAGCCTGAAAACATCAACACCCCGATCTATCATGTCTTTTATGAAATCAATTTCGCAGTTTTTATCCGAGATTGTCGCAACAACTTTTGTTTGTTTTCTCATAGCAGCCTTTTGATATTTTATTCGTTTTTTTTAGTATTAATTTAAGAATATTATATTTATATGCTGAGTTTCAATGGCATCTTTTATTCTAAAATCAGCGGATCAGGTTTTTCATTTTTAGTCCTCCGGTTGCTCGTCTTTATTTCTCGTGATATTTTTTTTCAGCAGATTTCCATGTAAGGTGTCCTACAAAGTATCCGGCAATAGTAAAGATAGATAAAGAAATAAGCAAGTGAACATACCAGGGAACAGATTGATTTTGTCTCAAATTAAAGAAAAAGAAGGCAATAGCCATAATGAGTCCCCAAAATAGCACACCATAAATTAAAATAAATTTGGTTTTGCCCATCTTGCGGATCTTGGCCCAATTAGCTTTATTTTCTTCAAGTTTATTTGATTTATTATCTTTAAAAGTGCTCATAGTTTCTCCTGTTGTAAAAGGACTGTTTTTTTCTGCGATTAAAATACGACATAAAAGACATTTGGCAAAGAATCAAATTGCATGAAGCCTTTGCTCAAGCTTCTATCAAAGCATTTATGGTTAAAATTACCCTAATCTTTTTCAAATATTTTGTTAATAACCCATAATAAATAAGATGTTTGCATCGAAAAGAGAAACTTTCTCTCACAAATCAGATAGTACAAGCTTATCTCAAGAGTTCTATTGATTGTTATTTTGGGCTTGAAGTCGTTTTTTAATAAGAACATAGACAGAAACAACAACAAGAAGGCCCAGCGACAGACTTAGTGTAAATATGATATCTTTGTATAGTATATCGGCGCCGATTCGTTTAATATAAATTCCAATCAAAGCCCAGATGATAACGAGTGCAAAGCAGAGCGTTTGTTTTTTGATTAGTATGATAACAGTAATGCATGTAGCGATTAGAATCATTGTAACTGTCCAGCTACTTTCTGAAATTCCCCAAGCTCCCCAGTTTTTTGCAACCAAAAGGGCAGTTGTATTCGCAATAGTGGCGACTGTTATCCATCCAAGATAGATGTTGATAGGAACAGAAACAGCGAAGGTTTTAACAAAGCCCTTTGTATTAAGTTTAGCTGTTTTTTGAAAGAGATAGATCAGTGTAGCTAGTAAAGCCAACATGGTTATTTCAGACCAGACGATTAGTTTATAATGCCAAAAAATAATCCAAACGCTGTTTAAGATGCAAGTTACAGCAAAAGCTATCTGCGTTTTTATACAAATGATGTCCTTGTTTCCTCTAATTGCTGCGATCAAGGCATAAACAACATAGATAAACAAAAGTAGATAGATCACCCCCCAGATGGAAAATGTCAATCCGGCCGGTACAAATAGATTTGGGTAAAAATCTGAGAGTTCGCCAGTGTTAAGTCCATTAATGGGCAGAATATTTGCCAGAGCATTCATAGTAATCATTCCTGAAAACAGCAGAATATTCAAGATAGCTAAAAGTAGATGTCCGCTCTTATGGTTGTTAGTTGTAGGCATAAAAGACCTCCTTCATAATTATTAAGAATAACGTTAATTATAAATTAAATCTACAGAAATTTTAGAGCTGATGCAAAGGCTTCTTTTGCTCTATGAGAGTGACTTAACTTTAGAGCATTTTTGTTTTTTTCAGGGAGTAATGCGTTTGGAAGTTTTGAGATAGGGTCATGTTTTTAATGTTTTAAATTTTGAGATATGTACTGTAACTGCTATGGCAATGAAAAAGAGTATAAGTCTTACAATAATAGAATCTGTGAAAAGAATAGCAGTTGCAGTTATGGTGAGCCAAAGCATTATTAAAATATAGATTTTATATCTTAGTGCTAAGCCCTTGCGTTCTTGATAGTCTATTAAAAGTTTAGCAAAAAAACGATTTTTATACAGCCATGCATGAAATTTTTTTGACGAGCGTGCAAAGGCCGCTGCAGATACAAGGATAAATGGGGTGGTGGGAAGGAGAGGGAGGACGACACCAATGATCCCTAAAATTAGGGACACAAATCCAGCAATGATGAGAAGGTTGCGAATTATCGGGTTGCCAGTAGTTTTAATTTTTGTTTGTTTGGGATTCATTGATCTATCACCACATTATTATCATAAAAAAGATACTTCAGGTATTTCTATGGGGCTCTTATCTAGATTTTTAAATTGCCAAATTATTTTATCCATCAAAGAACGGTACTTTAAATAGTGGAACAGTAAACATTTCATTAAGTTGGA
>CAZNFT010000006.1:57177-61584 GCA_964572745.1 uncultured bacterium | reverse complement strand
CACAAATTTAAGATCGCTGATCGATTGCCGATCAACAATTTGCGCTCTGCGATCTTCGATAATACTGAATTACAGATTGATGAGTGTTGAATATTAATTTATGATGGATTTAAAATCACAAATTTAAGATCGCTGATCGATCGCCAATCAACAATATGCGCTCTGCGATCTGCGATAATACTGAATTGCAGATTGATGAGTGTTGATTATTAATTTATGATGGATTTAAAATCACAAATTTAAGATCGCTGATCGATCGCCAATCAACAATATGCGCTCTGCGATCTGCAATGATATTGCTTATTAAAGTTTGAGTCTTGTTTTTTTATTTTCCGTATTTCTGTACAAATTCCTGCATATCATCTCTCAATAGATTGTACATGCTCATATTTCGTAGTATAGCTGCAGGATGATATGTTACGCGTAAGTTTGTATTGTGGTAAATATAGGTAATACCGCGCATATCTTTGAGGGCGTTTTTTGCGCGTAAAAGTGTATTGGCTGCTACGCGCCCTAAAGCTACAATGACCTGAGGTTTAATAATCTCAATTTGTTTATGCAGGTAGTTTTCACAGAGTTCAATTTCTTCGGGCAGAGGATCGCGATTCTTGGGAGGACGACATTTAAGCACATTTGCAATGAATATATCTTTTCGAGTAAGACCAATCTCCTCCAAAACTTTGTCGAATAGTTTCCCCGAGCGTCCAACAAAAGGAAGTCCTAATTTGTCTTCTTGTTCTCCGGGTGCTTCTCCTACGAACATAATATTAGCATCGGGATTTCCTGCGCCAAATACAAAGTGCTGGCGGGTTTTTCCCAGTTCGCATTTCTGGCAGTCGCAGATCTCATAAAAATAGTCTTCTAAAGGATGATTTTTTGGTGATGAGAGAACCTCGTCGCCGTACACATCGCGTACATACTCGAGAAAAGGGAGCTTTTCTTTCATAACTATTTATCCGTTTTTGTAATGCAGCGCCATATCTCATCCGCAGTATCTGCTTTACTGAGTTTTGGCAATGTAAAGATATCATTATTTTTAGAGATGATCACAACCTGATTATTGTCTGACGCAAAGCTTGTATCTGTGTTTTTTGGATTATTATGAACTATCCAGTCCAGATTTTTTTTTCTGATCTTTTCTTTGGAGTTTTCCTCGCCTTTTTCCACTTCTACAGAAAAACCCACAAGCAGCTGTTTAGTTTTTTTCTGTCCCAGCTCAAAAAGTATGTCAGGTGTTCTTTCAAGTTTTAAACTATCCGGGATATTCTGTTTTTTTATCTTTCCGCCCTGAGTTTTGATCGGCCTGATATCTTCTACTGCAGAGCTCATCACAACAATATCCTGATCATCGAAATGTTTCAGGACCTCGGTTTTCATTTCTTCAGCAGTCTGAATAATAGTTGTTGTGCAAGCTATGGGATCAGGCAGAAAAGTGGGACCTGAAATATACGTGACAATGGCACCGGCTTTTGCGGCACTTTCGGCAAGTGCTATTCCCATTTTTCCAGTGGATGGATTGGAAATAAAACGGATATCATCAATGGCTTCACGGGTAGGACCGCCGGTAATAAGAACGCGTTTATTCAGGAGGGGAGTTTTTTTTTGAGATAAAATAGCTTTTTCAAGAAAGTGGAGGAGGACCTTTTCATCGGGTAATCTTCCAATGCCACTACCTTCCAGCTGAGTTGCCAGTTCGCCGGAGTCGGGCTCAATAATATGGTAATGAAGATTTTTTAAATACTTAAGATTTTTTTGAAATGTGGGGTTGAGGTACATATGTTTGTTCATAGCCGGAGCAATAAGGGTTTTTTCGGGCTGAGCGACCAAAAGCATGGTGCTTAACGCGTCGTCAGCAATTCCACTTGCTATTTTTCCAATAATATTTGCTGTAGCAGGAATAAGAGCTACAAGGTCAGCTTCCTGGATAAGATCTATATGCCGTGTACCAACAATAGTGCTTTCAGCGTTAAACATATCACAGATCACCTCTTTGCCTGAGAATGTTTCAAAGATAAGAGGCGACATGAATTTCTCTGCGGCATTTGTCATGACCACCTGAACATTGCATTCAAGATCGCGGCTAAGGCGTCGCAATAATCCTGCTACTTTATAAATAGCAATTCCGCCGCTTAAACCCAGGACAATAGATTTTCCGCGTAGAGCAGACATAATTATTCTTCTATTTCTAGTTCGTCTTCTACTGGTTTTTCTTCTACATATTCAAACTTGATCTCGCCTTTTTCGTATTCTTCCATGGCGAGTGATGTAGGTTTTTCAAAAGAATCAAAGTCAACATCGCTTTCAACGAATTCTTTGCTTTCAATGTCAACCATAGTTTGAATAGGGTATTCTTCGTTCCGTCTTTGATTGATCTGACGTGCGCGTAGCGCCATCACAGTGATCGCTTCAAAAATATCGTCTGGGCGCTTGCCCTTAAAACGGAAATCTTTTTTCATTGGACTGCCTCCAGTTTATTCATAATGAGGGTCTCTACATTCGAGACCGCATCTTTTAATATATCATTAATAATGACATGGTCAAACTTTTCTTTTTCTTTCCGCTCTTCCGGAATGCGCGATAAACGGGTCGCGATCGCTTCTTCTGATTCACTTCCGCGTTTACGTAATCTATCTATCAAAGTAGCCATATCAGGGACATCTATAAAAAACGAAAGTTGATTTTCAGGATATTCCCGCAAGATATTCAAAGCTCCTTTTACATCTATATCAAGAATGTAAACCTTGCCGGCATTGAGTGCTTTTTCCAACGGTTCACGTGGAGTGCCATAAAGATCGTAGTGAACATGCTCGTATTCAAGAAAAGCATTTTCCTCTATTTTTGCAAGAAATTCTTCTTTTTCGATAAAATAATAATGTTGCCCGTCAATTTCACCCTCACGAGGTTTTCTAGTTGTGCAAGAAACTGAGAACACCCAATCGGGATGCTTTTCTTTTAAAGCTTTAATAATGGTCGACTTTCCACCTCCGCTAAAGGAGACAAAAACAATAAGTAAACCCTGCTTCATTGTATGTTTTGTACCTGTTCTCTAACTGTTTCAAGTGCGTTTTTAACTTCAACCACTAACTGTGAAATACCGGAATTATTAGCTTTATTTCCCATGGTGGTTATTTCACGGTTCATTTCCTGTAACAAGAAATTCAAACGCTTACCAACATTTTCATTGTTTTCTAAATAGCTTTCGAATTGGATAATATGAGATTTAAAACGATCTATTTCTTCACTGATATCTAATTTGTCGGCCAGTTGCACAATTTCTTGTTGAAGTTGCAGCTCATCGGGTTCTTCCTGCATCATTGCAGCTATGCGAGATCTTAAAGTCTCAATGTGTAGGGGTATATTAACTTTTTGCAATTCAACTATTCTGTCAAGTTGCTCATTCATGGTGATCATGCGATCTCTGAAAATATCGCTAATATAATCGCCTTCTTTTCTTTCCATTTCTATAAGCTCAGTAATAGCGGAATCCAGAAGTAGTAATATCTCTTTTTCAACTTTATCGCGATCAAGAGAGGTCTCTTCTAAGGTCATAATGTCGGGCTGACTCAAAATATCTTGCATGGAAAAAGCCGTATTAATACCGGTCTCTTTTTTTATTTCTTGCCAAGAAAGCATAAAGCTTTTCAAAAGATCTTTATTCAGTTTATAAGATGCCAGAGTGCTTGTAGCTGAATTGACATTAACATAGCAATGAACATTACCGCGTTTTATATGCTTACGGATATGTTTTTTGAGTATATCCTCCAAGAAAGTCAGATGTTTAGGGACAGAAACAAAAGTCTCAAGATAACGACTATTTACCGATTTCATCTCGATAGCTACATCCATGTTCTGAATGCTTCCTTCTGCTTTCCCAAATCCTGTCATACTTGTCAGCATAAACGCTCCATTTTTTGGCAACATAAGATACAATAATCTATTCTAAATACAAGCTAAAATCCATGTATTTCTGGCGGCCGCATAGACTCACACGAAGGTATAAATGCAAAAGGTAAAGACAAACTATAAAAACAATTTTTGTCCGAACTGAGCACTTTAGTGCCATTAAAAGGTTTGAGCCAAACTCTCTCCACTTCTAACATATCTTTGCTCTACCGAGCTAGGGCGCGTTTTCGACTTCAGATTATCCTGTAATCCTGCCGTGCCCTTCCGAAGCCTTCCTGAGCGACAAAGCCTTGGCGAAGTTGGTGGCGAAGGAGGGTCATTCTGTCAAAAAGGCAATCAGGTAAATCCCGTAATCCCGTCAAGAACACAATCCAGTGTATCCTGCCGTGCCCTTCGAAGCCTTGGCGAAGGAGGGTCATCCTGTCAAAAAGGCAATCAGGAAAATCCTGTTATTTTGTCTAAGGTTTTATCCTGTGATCCTGTCAGAAAAGCAATCAGGTAAAT
>CAZNFT010000006.1:36456-57077 GCA_964572745.1 uncultured bacterium | reverse complement strand
CCCGTAATCCTGTCAAAGGTTTTATCCTGTGATCCTGTCAGAAAAGCAATCAGGTAAATCCCGTAATCCTGTCAAAGGTTTTATCCTGTGATCCTGTCAGAAAAGCAATCAGGTCAATCCTGTTATCTTGTCAAAATATTATCCCGTCATTCTGTCGATACGTCTTTCTTCTTTGCTTCTCTATACAGCCAAAAGGCAATTAAAGCAAAAAGCACAATTCCCAAGCACTTAAATCCGCCAATATGTGGCCACCAGTTTTTGTTGGCGGTGGCAAAGATAGGTATAGCAACAAGTATTCCCATAAGGGCTTCGCCCGTAATAAGTCCGGATGCGAATAGAAGTCCTTTTTTGCTCTCATTTTTAACACGTTCTTTTGTGAAATAGGAAATAAGTCCACCAATAAAGACAGGGACCGACAAAGAAATAGGCAGGTAAAGTCCAACCGCAACAGCCAGAACAGGCATACGGAAAGATGAAGCGCGTTTTTCTAAAATAATATCACCAATAATAATTACTACAGCCAATGCTGCACCTATAGCTACCATTCCCCAGGGAAGATTCCCTTTGAAAACGCCCTCAGCGACCGACATCATGAGTGTCGCCTGCGGAGCAGGAAGCGTCTCTGAACCGATCACATAGGCCGAATGTAAAATATCAAGTGTAATGCCAAGTGTTAAAGCAGCGGCAAGGGTTCCGACGATCTGCATGATCTGCTGTTTCCATGGTGTGGCACCTAAAAGATGTCCGGCTTTTAAGTCTTGCATATTATCACCGGCAATTGAGGCGGCACAACAAACAACCGCACCAATAATAATTGCACCGGCTGCACCTTCGGGACTTCCTTTACCTAAAAGCAAAAGAAGCAAGAGTGATGAAAATAGAATAGTTGCAATAGTCACACCCGAAATGGGGTTGTTCGATGATCCTACCAATCCACCCATATAACCGGCAACAGCTGAGAATAAAAATCCAAAAACCAGCATAACGGCGGTCATAATAAGTGTAACAGGCACATTTTTTAAAACGTCAAGATATAGCAAGAATAATGGAATTGCTGAAAGAGCAACGATAATGATCACCCATTTAATAGAAATATCGCGTTCAGTTCTTGCCATTTCAACACCATTGTTACTATCTGTATGAGCTTTTAGGCTGGCTTTAATTCCATTGATGAGGGGACGCATGAGTTTTACAATAGACCATAAACCGCCTACGACCATAGCGCCCACACCGAGATAACGAATTTGTGATGACCAGATCGCCGAAGCCGCATCCATAGTGATAGGTCCTGCAAATCCGCTGAAGCTTGAATAAATTGGCAGAACAACTATCCAGGCCAAAAGACCGCCGGCTATCATCAGCACGGAGATATTCAGTCCGATAATATAACCCACACCTAAGAGTGCAGGCGAAAGATCGCCACCAAAACCAAAAATTGTTTTTCCACCGCGAGCATTTTTAAAACCAAATGCAGTTTCTGCAGATTGGTTCCACATAGAAAAACCCTGCTGCATCAGTTTAAAAACTCCGCCCACAAGCGCCGTTTTTAAGATCATCATCAGATGTTTTCCGCCTTCTTTGCTACCTTTTGCTTCATCTCCGGCTTTTAAAACTTCAGCCGTGGCAACGCCTTCCGGATAGGTGAGCTTTGCTTCAATGATTAATGCACGACGCAGAGGAATAGTGAACATCACACCAATAATTCCACCCACGGCTGCCATCTCGGCAATGGCGATGTAATCAAAGTCTGTCCAATAACCCATTAGCACTAAAGCAGGAATGGTAAAGATCACACCGGCTGCCAAAGATTCACCGGCCGATGCCGCTGTTTGAACAATATTGTTTTCCAGAATACTGGATTTTTTAAAAAGGCGTAAAACACCCATCGAAATAACTGCGGCTGGAATGGAAGCTGATACCGTCATACCTGCGAATAAGCCCAAGTAGGCATTGGCGGCAGCTAAAATAACTGAGAGTAAAATACCCAGAATTACCGATTTAATGGTTATTTCAACTAAGCCTTTCTTTTTTTTCATAAGATTTCCCTTCATAGTTCGTTTATTTTTTAAGGTGTAATATAGTAAGAAAACATAAAAGGAAAAAGGCAAAAAGCTTGCTCGCTGACCTGCGCATTGCCTCATAAATAATGTTACCGTAGCTAATTTAGACATGTTACGTTGCCTCATAAATAATGTTACCGAAAAACCGAGGTAAAAATTATGACACAAAAAGTAAAAACAGCCGTCGTAGAAAAGATGAAAAAACGCTATCAAAAAGCGGATAAAAAGGGGAAAAGTCAGCTACTTGACGAGCTATGTGAAATGTGTGATTATCATCTCAAACATGCAATACGGCTTTTAAACGCAACATCCAAAAAAACAAAACATCTACCCGCATCGCGTGGAGCCCCCAAACAATATGATGACCCCCAGATCCTTGAAGCCCTTAAATATATCTATTGGAAATTAAATCTTCCATGCTCAAGAAGATTAAAAGCTGCTCTGCCTAATTGGCTTCCCTTTTATGAGACAAGTAAAGGAATATATTTAGCACCGGATGTAAAAGAAAAGCTTCTGAAAATTTCCGCAGCCAGCATAGATCGCTTGTTAAAATCGCATCGTCGTCCTGCAGAAAAACTTGGATTATGTACAACAAAACCCGGGACAATCTTAAAAAAGCACATTCCCATATTAACCGATCAGTGGGACGAAACACGTCCTGGGTATATGGAGGCAGATACAGTGGCACATTGTGGCTCAAGTGTGGCCGGAAGCTTTGTTTATACACTTAATATGGTAGATATAGCTACCGGATGGCATGAGCAACGTGCTGTGTGGGAGAAAGGATTGTTTAAACTTTGATTACCATTTACACAAAATATTTTACACCCTCGAAAATCATGATATTTTTATACATAACTTTTATTCCCAACCTTAATTTTAATCTTTCCCTCAATCTTATTTCATTTTGCCTGAAAAAAACCTATCTTACGCAGATATAAAAAGGATGAATAAATGACCGAACAAAACGTACAAGAAAAACACTCAACACTGGATAATATCCTTGACCAACGCAAGGAAAAGATCGCAAAATTAAAAGAGATGGGTATTAACCCATATCCCTATTCTTACAAAGTAACACATAATAGCAAAACCGTTCTTGATAATTATGATGAGCTGGAAGAAAAAACTGTTTCTGTTGCCGGTCGTCTAATGAATATCCGCCGTATGGGAAAAGCAAGCTTTGCTCATATCCAGGATGTCGAAGGACGTATTCAACTTTATATATCCAAGAATGATATTGGTGAAGATAGTTATGCTGTGTTCAAATTACTTGATATTGGCGATATCATTGGCGTTGAAGGTATTGTTATGAAAACACGCACAGGCGAAACAACAATTAAAGCAATGTCTCTGGATCTTTTGAGTAAAAATATCCGCCCTTTACCCATTGTTAAGGAAAAAGATGGTGTGATCTATGACGCATTTGCCGATAAAGAATTGCGATATCGTAAACGTTATCTGGACCTGATTGTAAACCCCGAAGTCAAAGATACATTTATAAAACGAGCTAAGATCACTCGTGCAACCCGTCAGTTTTTTGAAGCTCGCGGTTATCTTGAAGTGGAAACACCTATTTTGCAAACTCTTTATGGTGGTGCAAATGCTCGTCCCTTTATAACACATCACAATAGTCTCGATCAGGATATGTACCTGCGTATTGCCAATGAACTTTATTTAAAACGTCTTATTGTAGGGGGATTTGAAAAGGTCTATGAGTTTTCGCGTAATTTCAGGAATGAAGGCATGGATCGTTCTCATAATCCTGAATTTACGATCATAGAATTTTACGAAGCTTATGTCGATTATTTTTATATGATGGATTTTGTTGAAGATTATTTCAAAACCATTGCAGAAGTCTGCGGAAATACAACTGTTGAATTTGCCGGTGAGAGCATTGATTTTTCAAAACCTTTTGCCCGTAAACCCATGGCGGAATTATTTGAAGATTATCTCAAGATAGACATCAATGAATACACTGAAAAAGACTTTGCAGACTGGTGCAAGAAAAATAAATTCGATTTTGACCCAAAATGGAATTATGGTCAGTTCCTTGATGAATTATTCGATGAATTTATTGAACCCAAATTAGTTCAGCCTACTTTTGTTATTGACTATCCTAAAGCAATTTCACCTCTGGCAAAGCTTAAGCGTGATGGTGATGAACGAGTTGTAGAGCGTTTTGAATTATTTATTTGCGGAACCGAATATTGCAATGCTTTTTCAGAATTAAACGATCCTCTCGATCAGCGTGAACGTCTGGAAAATCAGGATAGATTAAGAGTAGAAGGCGATGACGAAGCTCAGGCCTTTGATGAAGATTTTATCCAGGCCATTGAAACTGCTATGCCTCCCACAGGTGGAGTCGGTATTGGTTTTGATCGCGTGATCATGCTATTTACAGGACAGACAAGTATTAAAGATGTTTTGCTCTTCCCGGCTATGAGAACGGAAAAGACATCTTAAAGAAGTCGATAGTTGATGTGTTGAACTCAATGAAGTCCACTTTGTCATTTTGAACGAAACGCAGCGGAGTGAAGAATCTTTTGTATGTGCTGAGGCTAAACATTTAAGTACTAAACTTCTTTAAATTTTAAATAAAGTTTACTCATGAAATTTCTTTTTTATCTTTCAAAACGGACTCTTTTTCATAAGCGCTCTGATCAATTTGTGCCATTTATTCGTGTTCTGGCTATTATGGGTCTTATTATTGGAACGGTAGCTATGACCCTTACTTTGGGCATTTTGAGAGGTTTTGAAAATAATCTGGTTGAACAGATCACAAATTTTGAAGCACATATTCGATTAGATAGTTATAAACGCCATTTGGATTACGATTCCGCCTATGTTGATATGATTATGCAGGATCCGGAAATTATATCCATGATCTCTTATGCAACTCTAGAGACCATGTTACGCTTTCAAGATGAAACTGAAGGCATTATTATTGAATGTGTGAGCGAAGCTGAATTTCTTGATATGCTTTTGCGCAGTAAAGAAAGTATAGAGGGTAAGGTTGATTTCCGTGAAAGTGATAGTTTAAAGGGAATCTATCTCGGTCAGGGAGTTGCCGAATATCTGAATATTCATGTGGGTGATACGGCCACAGCTTTATTCGTGGATGGTCTTCCCACTCCTTTCAATCCCATGCGTTCTTATCCCATTATTGTTACGGGAATATTTTCTACAGGCATGAAAGAATTCGATGGTAATTTTGCTTATGCACCTATGACTTTTGCCCATGAGATAAATGGGAATAGCGAAGAGATCACCGGATATCAGATTATGTTGAAAGATGCTAAAAAAGCAAATGAAGTGTCCGCCTGGGTAAATGAAAAAAGTGACTATCACTATATTCCTGTTACCTGGTATGAGCGAAATTTGATGCTTTTTAAGTGGTTACAGACTCAAAAAGCTCCCATAGTCATTACTTTTGGTATTATTGCCTTAGTTGCCTTGGTCAATATTATTTCTACGCTCGTGATGATCGTTCTTGTAAAACAAAAAGACACGGCTGTTTTAAAATCAATGGGCATGAAAGCCAGCGAGATCAAGAAAAAATTTATGATTGATGGTCTCTGTATAACAGGAATGGGCCTGACTTTAGGCATCATTCTTGCAAAGATCCTTGAATGGGGACAGATGAAATTTGCCTGGATAAGGCTATCTACAGATGTTTATTTTGTTGATCGTTTACCCATTGAGATCAGCTGGGACGTTATATTGATCATTGTGCTTGTAGGATTTTTCATTTCTTTGCTGGCAACCTTCTTGCCTGCAAGAAATGCCTCCAATATCAAGCCGGTAGAGGTTCTGCGCTATGAGTAAAAATACAAAATTTATAAATTTTATTGCTAGGAGATATTTTTCCTCGCGTAAAAAAGTTAAAATGATCTCGACGACGTCCATGATTACCATTATTGGCACTTTTTTGGGGACTTTTGCGATTATTGCCTCGCTTTCAGTGATGAACGGTTTTAGAGATATGATATTTACCCGCACTCAAGATATGTCGCCGGATATGACTTTTTATGTCAAAAATTCTGCTGTAGAAGATAGAAATGAACTTATTAAAGATCTTAATAAAGACCTTCGTTTTAAAACGGTCACGCCCAGCATAGAAAGAAAAATGCTTCTGAGTTCGGGGAATTATCAACAGCTGGCCTTTGTTAAGGGGATACAGCCCGATGAATATCAGGATATTGTAAAACTTTCACCATATTTACAGGAAGATGAATTTCTTACAGATGATATCGGTCAAACCGGTTTTCCGGAAATCATTCTTGGTATTTCCTTGGCACATAAATTAGGACTTGAAACAGGCGATACACTTGATCTTATTTCAATGTTAGATATAGATTCTTACAATGTACCCAGCATGAAATGTATTATTAAAGATGTTTTTAATGCGACGGTTTTTGATTTTGATTATCGTGCCTATATTCACATTCTTGATATGAAATATTTGCTTGATGAACCCAATGCTCACCTCTTTGAAGCTGAATTACATTCTCCAAAAGATCTTTCTGAAGTAAATAAATATTGGAAAGCGAATCTGCCCGATGATATCCGTATGGCCACCTGGTGGGAGGAACATCTGGATTTGTTTTCAGCCATGCAGATCGAAAAGCTTGCGACTTTTCTTGTGCTGAGTTTGATCGTTATTATTGCAGGTTTTAACCTTATTTCTTCCATGATCATGCTGCTTCTTGAAAAAAAATGGGAGATAGGTATTTTACAGAGCATGGGATGTGCACCGGGTGATGCGCATAGAATATATTTTAGACTGGGTTGGTACACGGGTGGAATTGGCATGTTGTCCGGTACGATCTTTTCTCTGTTGATCTTGTTAATCCAGCAATATTTTCCTTTTATTGTGATGCCGGGTGCCAATGAGGTCTATATTTTTAAATATGTACCGGTGATCGTGACGTTCTGGGACGTTCTTGCTACAGTAGCCATGGTTTCAATTTTAATCACTTTTTCTTCCTTGATCCCGGCAAGAAGGGCGAACAAGATCAAACCACTTGAAGCTATAAAAACTAAAAATTAAGATATAAAAGAGATGGATATGAAAACAATTATTGAAACTAAAGATCTTTCCAAAAGCTATGTGTCCGGAGCTCAGACTCTAAACGTTTTAGATGGCATTAATATAAAGATCGAGCAGGGGGATTTTATTTCCCTTATGGGACCATCAGGTTGCGGAAAATCCACTTTTTTGAATATTATTGGCACGATGGATTCAGCTGATAGTGGTGAATTATGGATAGCCGGACAAAATGTAAGTCGATTGCCCGAAAATCAGCTCGCAAAGTTTCGTCAAAGGCATATTGGGTTTGTTTTTCAGTTTCATTATTTGCTTCCCGAGTTTAGCATACTTGAAAATGTTGCCATGCCTTTAATGATAAAGGGAGACAAAAAATCACTTGCTTTATCAAAGGCGAATGAGTTGCTCGATTATTTAGGTTTAGTTGATCGTGGCCACCATTATCCAGCCGAAATTTCCGGCGGGGAAAAACAAAGAGCCGTGATTGGGCGCGCGCTTATTAATGAGCCTGATATTCTTTTAGCTGACGAGCCTACCGGAAATCTGGACAGGGAAACAGGAGAAAAAGTCCTTGAGCTTTTCCAGAAAATACAAAAGGATCTAAACCAGACTTTTTTCCTGGTAACTCACGATGAGGATATTGCAAAAATTGCAGTAATTAATTACTACTTAGATAAAGGTAAATTATTCAAAAGATAGGTGATTCCGTCTTATTATTATAAAAACAAGGAACATCCTTAAAAAAAATCATTATATTTTACATATGAAAAGAAAAATAAATTACATCTGGGGTCTTATTGCTTTGCTCTTCTTGCCTTTGGGGCTTTCTGCAGAATACGCTTCTTATGGTAATGATTATCTCTCGCTTCTACGCGGTCCGGGTGGCGAATTATACGGGACTGCCTATGGCTTAATGCAATATGGTAGTGATAATACCATGCTGAATTCCGCAAGACTAGATGCTAAAAGCTCAAAATCAATTTATTTGTATCATTCCACTTGGTTTAGAAATGAGGTTTCGGCTTCTTCTGCAGCCTTTACTTTTAATCTCAAGAATAGACCTGTTGGTGTGATGTTATCGCGTATTGGCGTTGAAGACATTCCCGATTCTCGCAATGCACTCTTAGATTACGGAATTGACGGAATTCCCGGAACAGGTGATACAGGTGAGGGCAATGGAATTTTGGACCAGAACGAGATCATTGATTATGATGGCGTTGTTTTTCAGGGTATTGCAAATTATACTCTTCACCTTGGAATGCCGATTTACCAGGTCAATAACTGGAATTTTGGCTTAACACTTGGGCTATTATATACGAGTTTGATAGAAAGTAATGGACTGGGATTAACCTTTGATTTTAATGCCGAGCATCAGGGAAAACATCTTAGATCTTTATATTCTCTCAAGAATTTGCCCTCGGCCTTGATGGTTTTCTCCAACGGAACGGCTCAGTATTATCCGCCGCAATTTAAGTCTGCCTTTTTAGTCCCGGTTAAAATGGGCGATATAAGCCTTGAACCCGGATTATCTGCCGCAGTCGCTATCAGTGAAAATATTGATTACTATTTATTTTCCATTGGCAAGAATATTGCCGTGGATATTCAACCTTTAGTCAGGGTAAAATATAAAGAACTAGTGGCTGCGGGATTTTCTTATAAAGCCGGAGACGGTTTTCATGCAGGATTAGAAATATTATTAGATAAATTAGATATCAATTACTCATTCAGACCTTCATTAGGTGGCGATCTGGGCAGCTCACATTTGATCTCCCTGAGAATATCGCCGGAGATCCTAAAATAGAAATCAGGGGAATTTATGAAAAAAATAAGTATTGCCTTACTTGTCGTTTTGTTTTTCGTGGGCTGTAGTAATAGAGAATTAAGCAGAGATTCTGAATATAATAATGCTATCTCATCCATTTTAAAAAGTCAGAAAAAGCCTTCGATTGAGGTCTATGACTTATGTGAAAAGATCTTGCCGGAGATAGTTAAAAGAAATGACCTTGGGAATTATCAAAAAGTGATACGAGTTTTTAATCAAAATCCCGATTCCTTTTCAAAAGCTATGACGCTTGGCTTTCTTGCTAATGTAGAAACAGAAAATCCTATCTTGAAAGATTCACTCTTTGCTGCAGTTGTTCGTGCAAGAAAGATCATTAAAACCGATGAATACATGAATTTAGCTGAGAAACATTATGCTGACAGAAATTTCTCCCAAGAAGAACTGGCGGATCACCTTAGCACCTATTATGCCATGATCTCGGATGATTATGCTCTTATGTTAATAGAACGACAAGAATTAACAAAAGCCATAAATGTATATGAGGAAATTATTGCCGACTATAAAGATACAGATCTTCTCTTAAATTATAGCAGGGCATTGATCAAACTTAATCGTTACGAGCAATCCTTACGAGCAAGTATTGAAGCACTCAAAATGACCCCCGGGTCTCTTGAAGCAAAATCAGAAGTTAGAAAAACAGCGGAACTATTAGGCTATTCGAAAGCAGAGATCTCCACAATGCTTGATGATACGATTTTTTTAGGTAGAAATTTGTTGCGTCAGAATCTTTTAGCTGCTGAAATCAATCTACCCGTACCGGAATTTAATCTAAGTGGTCTTGATGGTAGTAGGCTGACTGATACAGAACTCAAAAATAAGATCACAATTGTATCTTTCTTTGCAACATGGTGTCCTCCTTGTCGAAAAGAATTGCCTCTCTTAAATGAATTTCATCATCACTACTCCAATGATGAGGATCTTAAGGTCATTGCTATTTCAACAGATAGAGATACATACTTAGTCCCTCCTTTTGTCAAGAAGAATGCTCTCGATTTCCCTGTTTACTACGCTGATGGTATTCAAAGTCAGTTTGGAGTAAAGGGAATACCTACCATATTCATTGTTGACCAGAAAGGAATAATTCGTTATAAAAAAGTCGGTTTTACCGATGGCGAAGAATTCATTAAGATCCTGAATTGGTATATTGAAGAATTAAGAGTCGTAAAGCGAGAGTCCTGACACTCAAGTCCTAAATCCTAAGATATAAAACCTAAGTCGAGAGATTCAAATACAAAGAGACGCGAAGCTTCGCGTCTCGATTTTTTTAATTTTTCAAAAAGTTTTTGGAGAAACAAAAAAAATTTTTATAAGTATAACCGGGGGTCTCGATAACTTATTTCTTAGCGTCCAAAGCCCAGTGTTCAAGCTTAAGCCTATCCACCAATAAAAAGATCAAAAATATTTCCCAGGGCGCTAGTGCTGCCTTTATATAGCTCTGAGTAATGGCATCTTTTACAGCTAACAACAGTAAATCTTTTATTTTGGACATCGAGTAACTTACTTAAACCACCACCCGTGGTTCGTATCTCATCGACCTCATATTCACGGTTTCCACATTTGGGACAAAGATAATTCAACTGTTTTTTAGCCATTTTTTTACTCCGGATTTATTAAGGTTCTTTAGAATTTAATTTTAATCCTCATGAAAAGTTAGTAATATTTTAAAAAGGAGTAATAAATATGAAACGAGACATTATTGATATTCATGACCTTATCCTAAAGCCCGGGAATGTCTGGCAAAATGATTGGTTTTTATTGACTGCCGGTGATCTTGAAATTGGTGATTTTAATACGATGACCGTTGCATGGGGATCGCTTGGTACAATGTGGTCCAGACCTTTTGCACAGGTGGTTGTTCGTCCTTCGCGCTATACTTTGTCTTTTATGGATCGTTATGATACTTTTACCTTAAGTCGCTTTCCTGATGAATATAAAAAAGCTTTAAGGTATCTTGGGACAGTATCAGGAAGAGATGTGGCAAATAAATACAAAAAAGTTGGACTAAGCCCCATTGCCATTCCAAATGTTAAAGCACCGGCCTTTGATGAAGCCGATCTTATTATTGCCTGCAAGAAGATCTACTGGCAAGACATGGATGAAACACATTTTTTAGATAAAACCTTATTAGATAAATATCCGCCTGAAGGTGATTATCATCGCATTTATTTCGGTGAAATACTGCATACAGAGATCGCAGCTAAATAGTTAAAATATCGAATGGATATAAAAAACAGCCCTCTCAAAGAAAGGGCTGTATGTATTATCAGTGAATTTATTTTACCAATTCGAAATCAATAAAATCTGCATGATGGAAAATAATTGATTCAGGTGAGCGTTTTTCTCCGTCGCCTTCTTTGGAATGTGTTGCGATAACATGCATTACTTCTTCGGGAACATCATGCTTGAAAGCAAGTCCTACTCCCGAAAAAGGATGTCGCAAATAACGACCATAACTCGATTTCACTGATTTACCATTTACAATTTCGTATTCAAGAAGCTTGCCAACATCAGCCAGCAGAGCTCCGGCGATAAGATAGTCGCGATTCACTGCTATACGCTTATTGCCATGCATAAGCTCCTGGACATCATCAACTGCCATGCACATTCTACAGACAGCACGGACGTGATCAATAAATGAAATACTCACATTCTCAGCAAGTAAGGTAAAAGGAATTGCCATGAGAAGTTCACTTGTCCAACCACGGTAATCTGCTGCTTCATTCCAGATGTTGATGACTTTTTGTTTTAAGTCGGCATCTTTGATCCCATTGATCTCAGGAAGAATTTTTACTACATCCATTCATAAACCCCTTCTGTTTATTTTGTTTCATCGGAAACTACATCTAAATAAAACACTATGCAAAAGTAAAATAATTATCTTAACAAAAAAGTGGAAAATATCAGCTAATTATACTTAACTTAGCCTGTATTTTTTCTTAGAAAGGGAAAATCTAAAAAAAAACGGAGAATAGTCATGAAAACGATCAAAATATTTCTCTTATCATGTCTTGTCTTTTTTTCATTTTCAATTGAGGCCTCGCCCGAAGCTTTGGCGGCATTTTCAGCTGAGGTGTATATTAATGCTGCTGATGATACCTTGCTATATAGATTGCTTGAACCTGAACGCAAATGTTTTCTACAGAAATACCCTCTTGTAATTTTTCTTCACGGATCCGGTGAACGGGGAAATGATAATGAAAGGCAATTGATATGGGGAGCAGGCGCTTTTATTCAGGAAGATAACCGCAAGGATTATCCCTGCTATGTGATCGCCCCACAATGTCCCAGTGGAAAACGCTGGCTGGAACAACATTGGGCACTCAATAGCCACGAAATGCCGGAGGATCCTTCCAAAACCATGGCTTTAGTTATGGAGCTTATTGATAAAGCGATTGATGAATACCCTATAAATGAACGACGCATTTATGTGATGGGATTATCCATGGGTGGATATGGGACATGGGATCTTATCTCTCGCTTACCCGAAAAAATTGCAGCGGCTGTCCCAGTCTGTGGCGGAGCTGATGAAAAACAGGCTCCTAAATTAATCGATATGCCTATTTGGGTTTTCCATGGAGCCGATGATACTGTTGTTCCTACATTTCGATCGCAAAATATTGTCAAAGCCATTAAAGATGCCGGTGGTACAAAGATAAAATATACCGAATATCCCGGAGTAGGGCATGGCTCCTGGAAACTTGCTTTTGCAGATCCTGAAATGATGAAATGGATGTTCTCGCAGAAGAAAAAGTCTAAGTAAATCTTGTCAACACTATTCAGGGAGGCTCACTCTGGTCTTTGGTCTCTGATCACTGCTTTGTCTCACGACTCACGCTTTTGATCTCTTTAAAAGACATATTAGCTTCTAAAAAGTGAATAAATCCAAAGAGGCAAAGTGGGATCATGCCGATGAGGTGTTGGAGAAATGCGTAACTGGCTGCAGTGCTTTTATCAATATTAAATGCCATTAAAGCACCGACCATCGCGGCATGAAAAGTCCCAACAAAACCGGGAGCAGCGGGGATAGCAATAGCTACCATGGCAGCTGCAAAGAGAATAAAGCTTTCTATAAGACCAAGTTCAATATGCATTGCTTTTAATCCGGCCCAATATGTTAAACCTGTAACAAACCAGATCAAAAAGCTATAAAATATTATGTGGAATGGATGCCTGACCTTAAACAAAAAAAGCATGCCATGATGAAGGTCTTTAATAAAATTTACAACTTTACCTTCTTTTTTATCAAGAAAACCAGTGATCTTTTCGCTGAATTTATAATAGAGATATATGCCAAGTACCAGAACAAATAAGATCACAAAAAGTAAAATCCTGATCAGACTTATTTGCTGATCACTTAATGGTAGCTCAATAAAGAAGGAAAAAATGACAACAAAAATAAAAAAGGATACACCATCTATCAGTCTTTCAATAACGATTGACGGGATCAGTACAGAGCCCTTTTCCTCGATAAATTTTCCGGTAATATAGGCTCTTGCTATTTCGCCTATGCGGAAAGGGAGTATGTAATTTGTAAAAAAACCTGCAATGGTTCCTTTGTAAAGTTTTACAGTGGAATAATTGCCCATGGGCAAGAGTAGTATTCTCCAACGAAGGGCTCTGATGAATATGATCATCAGCATGGCAGCCATTCCCCCAATATACCAAACAAGATCGATGGATCTTAGTTCAGATATAAAATCATTCCAATTTATATCAAGAAAAGCTATGTATAAGCCCAGTGCAGAGATGAGGATAACAATGATCAGTTGAAGTTTTTTATTTTTCATTCGGACTCGTATAAAATATTAATGATTTCCTGGAGATCGGGATTTCCTTCCAGTAGTTTAGATATAATAAGCTTTTGCTGAGAAGGAGCTAAAGATTTGAATTGTTTTTTCATGTCTTTGGCAATTTTTTGATCGTCTGGTATAAGGACCTCAATTTGTTTGTCAAATTCAGAAACACTATTTGATGAATAATGACCAGGGGAGATCAATGAGTCTATACGATCTTTCATGTCACCTTCATCTAGATTAGGTTCGATATATTTTTCATATAGACTGGGCGTGAATTTACCAAGAATACGATAAGCAACCGACTTATTCTGGATATCATCTCCAAGAGTTTTTGAAGGCAAGGCTAAAAGGATCCAGAATAAAAAAGATATGATCACTGCAGATTTTAAGATGCCTAATAATACTCCACCAATTTTATCTAACCAACCAAGTTTAACAGCATGAATAATAGAACGCAGAAAGTATCCAAGCACTTGTGCTGCAAGTATTACAATAAGAAATATGGCAATATGTCCAAGGATGTTTGCCAGCTGTGGAGATATACTAAAATTATTCATTAATAGATCAGCAGTATTTTTTCCCAGATTAGTGGCAACTATAATACCAAGTATGAGTCCTGCTAATCGTATTGCTGTTGTTAACAGTCCTTGTTGCTGAGCCTTATATACCAAAACTAATGTGAGAATTATAGCTACAATATCTATCCAGTACATTTTAGGCTCCTAATATTTTTTTCACGATGCTCTGAACTCGTTTGCCATCAGCTTGTCCTGCAACTTCTTTCATTGAAGCACCCATTACTCGTCCCATATCAGCCATGCCTGATGCGCCTGTACTTTCAACGATCTTTTTAACAATGATTTCAATGTCGGAGTCTTCCATTTCCGGAGGGAGATAAGTATTAATTAGGTCTAGTTCGCTTTTTTCAATTTTTACCAGATCATCTCTGCCGGCAGAAGCATAAGTAGATATAGAGTCCATACGTTCTTTGGCGGCTTTCTTGAGAATAGCCAGTTCTTCCATTTCAGTCAGGTCTTTTTTTAATTCGATCTTTTTTTCTCTTAACTTAGAAAGAAGCATACGCAAGGTTTTTACTTTATCGCTGTCTTTGTTAAGCATGCTCTTTTTTAGTTCAGCTTCAATGGTCTTAGTATACGTCATTTACTACCTCATCAATTTATAGGCTATTTTACAAATGAATTATTTTATTAGAAAGGAATTTATTGTATTTTGCCGGCTAAGGAGGATTTTATGCTAAAAGATTTAATTAAATTAAAAAAATCTGAAAAATTGAAAATTCTTGGGCTAATGAGTGGTACATCTGCTGATGGTTTGGATGTGGCTTGTGTTGAGTTTGTAGGGACTGATAAATATCCTCAATTTAAAGTGACTGCCAACACCTACATACCTTATCCGGAAAAATTTGCTGATGCTTTTAAACGGCCTCTGGAATTAACTCCCAGTGATATACTGACATACGATATGGAACTGGGGCATTGGTATGGAAAAGTTCTTGCGGAACTGGATATGGACTTTGATGTGATCGCAAGTCATGGTCAGACTCTTTTACATCATCCTCCGGCATATACTTTGCAAATAGGTGAGGCGCAATGTATTGCCGACAGAAC
Organism: uncultured bacterium; assembly: GCA_964572745.1. Classification (GTDB taxonomy): domain Bacteria; phylum Fidelibacterota; class Fidelibacteria; order Fidelibacterales; family Fidelibacteraceae; genus M50B103. The sequence continues at coordinate 41,700 of CAZNFT010000006.1, read as the reverse complement.
AGGCAAAGCTGTTGTTTACGATTTTAGGAAAGCGGATGTCGTTGCCGGAGGGCAGGGTGCGCCATTGATTCCCATTGTTGATGAATTCCTCTTGAGAAAAGAAGATGAAAATATTGTGGCTTTGAATATGGGGGGAATTGCCAACATCACTTATTTACCTTCAAGAAAAAGTCAGGGACAAATTCTTGCCTTTGATACGGGGCCGGCAAATACGCTTATTGATAAGGCTGTTATAGCTTTTACTGATGGTCGCGAAATGTATGATAAAGATGGTCTTTACGCTTCGCAAGCTAAGCCTGATAAAGCGCTTTTGGATGAATTAATGTCTCATGCTTATTATTCCCGACCTTTACCTAAATCAGCCGGACAAGAGCAATTTGGCTACGACTATTTTAGGGCATTGACCAATAAAGTTGATCCCAAAAGCAAAGATGAATGGCTGAGTTTTATTTCTACTCTCAGTGAATTGACAGTGCTCAGCATTGCTAAGGAAATCAAAGCTATTTACGAAAGCAATAAGGGGGCAATAAAAGTATTGGCTTCTGGTGGAGGTGCATTGAACCAATATATAATGCGCCGTTTAGCCGAAGAATTATCGCCAATGATAGTGGAAAAATTTGAACATAAGGAACTGGATTCCGATCTGAAGGAAGCTTTTGGCTTTGCTTACCTGGCTTATTTGTTTATAAGAGATATACCTGGAAATATTGCTGGAGTAACGGGTTCAAATTACCCTGTGGTCTTGGGGAAATTTTTATCAGCTAATTTACGAAGCAATTCATAAAGCATAATACCGTAGGCTACCGATACATTCAGTGATTGTTTCATCCCAAACATTGGGATCTCTACTGCTATATCCGCATAATCCATCACTTCTTCAGAAATACCATCAACTTCATTCCCGATCACAAGACAAAGAGGGAAAGAATAATCTGTATTTTGAAAATCCTTTGATGAATCCGTATGTTCTAAGACAAGAATGGGAATTTTTTGTGATTTGAAATATTTCAGCAAAGGAAGTAGATCTGCATGATATTCCCAAGGGACATTTTTTTCTGCACCAATAGCAGTTTTTGTGATTTCTTTACGAGGGGGAGTTGCAGAAATTCCGACTAAATATAATTTTTTAATACCTGCGGCTTCGGAAGTTCTAAATATGGAACCAATATTATGCAATGAGCGAATATTATCGGCTATAACATAAATCTCTCGTCTGGGAAGATCTAATAATGATGCTTCACTGGGTTGGGCGGCTTTTATTGTTTCGTGCTTACGCTTTTTCATGTTTTTTTGCCCAATTAAGACCTGCCCTAAGTCTTTCGCCAATGGGAGGATGAGAATAATAAAGGATTTTTATAAATTTCCCGGGATAGGCATTTGAAAGGTTCCGGTTGGCAAGTCCCGCCATTGCTTTTTGAAAAGCTTCGGGATTTTTCGTGCTATCCAAGGCGTATGTGTCGGCTTGTCTTTCAAAATGTCTTGATACAGCATTGGAAAGGGGAGAGAGAAATAAAAAATTTAATAATCCAAAACATAGAAGAAATATTGGATAGGCTTCTAAACGTGATTCAAATGTATTGAGGTAAGCAGGATCATAGCTAAACATGATCTTATGTGTTACAAAAAATAGACATAATTGATAGATAGTTCCCAAAAATAGATTTTTCCAGATATGCTTGTATTTATAATGGCCCACTTCGTGTGCTATCACCGTTTCCAGCTCATCTAAAGACATGTTTGATATGATATTGTCGCTGAGAACAACTCGCCGGGTTTTTCCCAGTCCACCGAGAAAGGCGTTTTCTTTTTTGGTCTGGCGACTCATATCCTGCAAGAAAAAACCTTTGATCTTTAAGCCGCCTTGCTCAAGGATTTTACCCAGGCGCGTTTTTAGTTCTTCATCTTCAATTGGCGTATATTTATTAAAAAGTGGCATGATCACAACAGGGTAAAATGTTGCAAAAATAACAGAAACAAGGATCATCCCACCCGCAGCCCAAAGCCACCAATAATGGGGAGAAATATGAAAAGCCCAAAAAAGGACAGCTGCCAAAAGTGGCCCAATGATCAGCTCAATCCCTAAGCCTTTAAATTGTTCTTTGAAAAATTGTTTTTTATTTTGATTCGAGAATCCATATTGATGTTCCAGTTTATATCCTGAGATGTAAGAAAAGATCAGATCGATAGGCAGTGAAAAAATACCTACGCACCAGATAAATATGATAAAAGCCAAAACATTATGTGGCGGTAAGACTGCTATCAATGCTTGTGACACAAAGAGAATAAAAATAAGACTTAATACAAAACCAGTAATCATATTGAAAAATGATGTTTTTCTTTTTATCGTTTCATATTCTTTTGCAAGAGTTTGCTTCTTAGAGTCGAGAAGTGGATGCAGATGTGACATAAAAAACCCCTTATAATTAAGGAGCTAAAATACAATTCAATATGTAAAATTACAAGATGAAGATTTTGCTGCCGTTAGCTTTAAGATCTAATAAATTTCCACAAGAAAAATATCGGGGACAGTTTCTATCAGTTTGTTATAACAATCTTTTGCTTCAGCTTCGTTATCATAAACACCGGCAATTACACGATAACAATCACCTATAGGAGAATTGTATTTTTCAATATAGGAAAAGCAGGAAAAATATTCATGTAATCGACGAGAAGCTTCAATTGCCTCATCAGAATTTATGGTCGTATAGATATGGACTCCATAAGCACGAACATCCGCGCAAGCTGATTTCGGAACCAAGGGGTCACCTAGAGCCATTTCCAGATTTTCAGACAAGCCATCTAAAATAGGATTTTTAACTGTAGTGCTTATTTCAGTTTTCTCCACTTCAACGATCTCTTCAACTTTAAGCGGGGCTTCGGGAGAAGACTCCGGCGTTGTTGGTGAATCATAAGAGACTGTTTTAATGGGATCAATCAAACTTGGCGCCGTGGGTATAGGAATATGTGTTTCGTCGTAAACTTCTTTGACATCAGGTTTATGAAGAATAGTGCTTAAGACTTTAGTCGGATAAACACTTAAAATATCCAGCTCTTTTGCAGCTTTATCCGATATCCAAAACATTCCTTCTGATTTAGGGATCCTGTCGTTGATATATACTTCTACCCTTTTTTCATTTTTGGGATTGGTAAATTCGACAATACTACCCATAGGAAGTGATTCGTGTCCAGCATTTAATTCCTGATTGGAAAAAAAATCGCCACTGCTTGTTAAGATGCCTTCAAGTTCTTTCTCGTAAACAACAACAAGAACCTCTTCTTGTGCAAGAAGTGTGCTGCCGATCAGGATCGTTAGAATGAGTGCAAATAAATTTTTCATATTTAACTCCTTAGTCAAAAGGAATAACCTAGATTTATTTTAGCTTGAGCTAATATAGATGTATTTGACGTATTTAGAAAGAATAATGATAAATTTGGTGATATCTGCCAGTTTTTAAGTGAAATATAAGTATAAAGCGATAGGATCATATCCGAAATACCTACCGGAACCGTCTGCCCAAACCTGGAGTACTCCAGACAATTAAGTCCGGCAGACAAGGAAAGGTTTAGTGGCAAGATAGTATCAAAAGTATATCCTGCAGATAATTTAAGATACAAACTATTAAGTACAAAATCATAATAGCTTTCGATAAAATATGGAATTATAAAACCAATATTTGCAAAGCTAAAACTTAGTTCAGTATTGGCAAGAGGTGTTTGATCGACACCTGGAAGAAGGTATAAGGTCATTCCTGTGGAGCCTATATGTTCATCGCTAAAATAGTGATGATAAGTTAACATCGTTCCCGATTCATGGTAAAGGGATGGATGTTTTAATGAATTTACATACCATTGAGAAAAATTTAGATTTGTTTCAGAAAAAAATGCCGAAAAATGAATACTTGCACTTGCCGAGCGATCAGCCGGTTTTAGTCCACGAAAAACATAAGAGCTGGAAATATCAGTATTGAGATTAAAAAACACCTTCTCAGAGGCGTATGAAGAAACAAAGGACAGTATAAGCAATAAAAGCAAGAATCGTTTTATATTCATAAATAATTTTAACACTTAATTGAATAAAAATCAATATAATACTTAATAGAAGCTTTTGCGTAGTTTTTGATTTTCTGAAAAATTTTGAGCAAAAATGAAAAATGCCGACACTTGGGGCGTGTCGGCATTTTTCTACACAGGAGGGAACTTGATATATGTATCAAGTTATAAAAAACTCATTTAATTCTATGTAATAAATATCAATTAACACCATAAGTATACGATAATTAATTGGTGTATCAAACAAAAAAACACTTTGTTTGGACTTTTTTAGGGCTTAAATTCATTGGCTTTTTTGAAAAGGAGGAAAAGGTATTACACCATGATAATTGCCATTGACGGTCCATCTGGATCGGGGAAAAGTTCTACAGCCAAGGCTGTAGCTAAATCACTGAATTTCACTTACTTAGATACGGGCGCAATGTATCGCGCACTCACCCTTGGTATATTGAATTTAGGGATAGATCCTCATGATGAAAAACTTGTTGCAGATGCTGTAAATTCTATGCAAGTTTCGATTAAAGGAGATAAAGTTTTTCTTAATGGTAATAATGTTACAGAAGAAATACGAATGAAAGCAGCTACAAAAGCTGTTACTCCGGTGTCTGCAAATCTTGCTGTTCGCGAACTTCTTGTTGAAAAACAACGCGAGATCGCAGCAGATATTGACATTGTTATCGAAGGTCGTGATATTGGTACAGTAGTATTTCCCAAGGCTGACTATAAGTTTTTTTTAGTTGCCGATCCGGAAGTCCGTGCACAACGCCGTTTCTTGGAAGTGAAAGAAAAAATGAGTTTAGAAGAGATCAAGGCAGATCTCTTGCGCCGGGACCGGAAAGATTCATCCCGGGAACACTCACCTTTAAAAAAAGCAGATGATGCGATAATAATTGATACATCGCATATGACATTTAATGAACAGGTTGATAATATTTTATCATATATTAAAATCAAAGAGCCAAAACATGGAGGAAAATGAATGGCTGAAGAGTTAAAGAACGTAGAACCCGTAAACCCTCAGGAAGACGTAGAAAAGCTTGAAGAGACTGTAGAAGTTGTAAGCGAAGACGTCAAAGAAGAAGAACAGGTTGAAACCACCTCTGCTGAAGTTACAGCGGATGTTCCGGAAAAAGCTGAAGCGGTTAAAGAAGTTGAAGAAACCGTCAAAGTAGAAGAAGCTCCCGTAGAAGAAGC
>CAZNFT010000006.1:31647-36356 GCA_964572745.1 uncultured bacterium | reverse complement strand
GTAGAAGAAGCTCCCGTAGAAGAAGCACCTGTTAAAAAGGCAGCTGAGGCTAAAAACCAACTTGCCAGTGACATCTATGCTCAGATCAAAACCGTTAAACGCGAAGATTTGGTCGAAGCGGCAGCAGAAGCAAAACTTAACCCCGAACTTGAAGCAATGTATGAAAAAACATTGAACAAGTTCAGCAACAATGAACGCGTGAACGGTCACGTTATCCGTATAACGGACAAAGAAGTTGTCGTTGACATAGGTTTCAAATCTGAAGGTTTGATCCCTGTTGAAGAATTCGGCAATAATATCCCCGAACTTGGAGATGAAATTGAAATATATGTGGATAAGATCGAAGACCGTAAAGGCCAGTTGATCTTATCAAAGAAAAAAGCGGATTTTCTCCGCGCCTGGGAACGCCTCAAAGAGGTATATGATTCCGATGGCGTTATTGAAGCTTACATTGTTAAACGTATCAAGGGCGGTATGGTCGTTGATCTTGGTGGTGTTGAAGGTTTCTTGCCCGGTTCACAGATCGATGTGCGTCCGGTGATTGATTTCGATTCCTATGTTGGTAAAACCATGGAATTGAAGATTGTGAAACTGAACGAAGCTCGCAAAAATATCGTTGTCAGTCGCAAAGAGATCCTCGAAGAAGCTCTCAAAGAAAAACGTGAAGAACTGCTTAGCCAGATCCAGGTTGATCAGGTACTTAAAGGTCGTGTAAAGAATATTACCGATTTTGGTGCATTTATTGATCTTGGTGGTGTTGATGGTTTGCTTCACATTACTGATATGTCTTGGGGACGTATCAAGCATCCTTCTGAAATGGTATCAATTGATGATGTTGTTGAAGTTAAAGTCATTGACTATAACACAGAAAAACAACGCGTTTCATTGGGAATTAAACAGCTTGAATCTCATCCTTGGGAAGATATCGAATCTAAATACCCCATCGAATCAGTTGTTAAAGGTCGTATTGTTTCAATTACCAACTACGGTGTATTCGTAGAATTGGAAAAAGGTGTTGAAGGTTTGATCCATATCTCAGAAATGAGTTGGACACAGCATATTAAACATCCATCAGAAATCTATCAGATCAATGATGAAGTTGAAGCTAAGGTATTGGCTATTGATTCACAAGATCGCAAGATCTCATTGGGTGTTAAACAATTGCAGCCCGATCCTTGGGATGAATTGGAAAAGAAATATACTAATGGCATGAAAGTCAAAGGTATCGTTCGCAATTTGACACAGTTCGGTGCATTTGTTGAAATTGAAGATGGTATTGATGGATTGATCCACGTGTCTGATCTTTCATGGATCAAAGTGGTTCGTCATCCTAAAGAAATTCTCCAGAAAGGTCAGGAGATCGATGTTGTAATTCTTGAGATCAATAATGAAAATCGTAAGATCTCACTTGGATATAAACAACTAGAACAAAACCCTTGGGAAGTTCTACAGGATAAATATAAGTCAAACAAGATGGTTAAAGCCACTGTCCTGAAAGTATTGGATAAAGGTATAATCATGACCATTGAAGGCGAAGAAGTTGAAGCTATTGTTCCTTTGAGCAACATGTCTAAAAAAGACAAGCGCGATTACACTCGCAATATCAAAGTCGGCGATGAACTTGAACTCCGCGTCATTGAAGTTCGTCAAGATGATCGCAAGATTGTTTTGGCTGCTGAAGATCTAGGTCTATCTGAAGAAGATAAAGATGTCGCTCGTGTTATGGCAAAACAAGCAGACGTAACACAGAAGATCGAGATTCCGGATGATCTTTTATCTAAGCTAAACGAAGACAAGTAATCTCATTTAGAGACTACGATATAAAGAAAAGCCCTGCATTGCGGGGCTTTTTTTATTTACCCGAAAACAATAAGCGCTGAGAGATGCATTGGAGAGTGGGGAAAATTAGATGAGAGCGTTTTATGTCCGTAATTTTTCAGTCCGTCACATGACGGATTGCGAAGCAAAATCTCGACAAGAATCAATGCCTTGATAAAAAATCTTTTCTGTCATCCTGAACGAAACGACGCGTAGTGAAGGATTTATTTATATAAAAAATATTTCTATGAATAATATATCTTCAACTGCTTTGCAGTTGTTCTTAGCAAGAGGGACTTTTTACTACTATATTGAACTGTCTTGCAGTGCAAGATAATATTTTACCTAGGGAGTAATTATGCTCTTGCGCTCGAATATATTGATCTAGAATTGTTGATATGAATAGCTTATTGAACCCCGCCGGGGTTCTTTTTGCTTTTAGAAATTATTTTTTCTACTGTTATTTGAGCCTTGTCGGGGTCGTTGTTTGCAGGCACTAAGTATTTTTTTCTTGATGCTTGAAAATTTGGGAAAAGGCTAAGCTTGTGGTTGAGCGCTGGAAAGAAGAGAGCATGCGGAGAAGCTTGGGAGATTGGGAGCCGAGGAGAGAGAGGAGCGGGCTCAGAGGTGATTGGGAGAAGGTGTCATAATATTACAGAGAATAGTTTATTAACATGATTATCACTGGCATTAATTTCCAGTCAACTCACCACAATACCAACAGAAACGTGACAAAACTCGCCAGAGAAGGTAAATTATATAGCGAAAAATAATACCTCTATCCTCGATGCCGGTATCAGGCTGAAACAGATCCGATGGGGAACTGAAAGACGGATTTTTTTGTTGAAAAAGATTAATTTAACGCAAATCAGTTTAAACCAACACATCAAACTGTCTGAAACCTAGGGGAAGGTCAGTATTCACACATTCCAACATTCTTACTTTCTTCCGCTCGTGAACATCAACTATCAACCATTCATTGTTATGTGGACTTAATACCAATATATAAATCCTTAAACCCAAAACTTAATCTTAAGCTTGACATATTCTCTATTTAAATCATATCTTTAGCGGCAAGGAGAATATAAATATGAGTGATAAGCGTAGACAAAAACTAATCGACCTAGGTGCTGAAGCTTTGGCTGATGTTTTGATCAATCTTGGCAACTATTCGGATAAAGCTGATGATGTGATTGATAAGATCATTTCATCCAAAACGGAAAGGCTTAAGGCTGTAAAGAAAAAGATTTCCTCACTTAAGCGTTCAAAGCGTTTTATTGAGTGGAAATATGCAGCGGATTTTGCCGATGATCTTGAAATAATTTTAGAGGAAGTCCAAGCTTGTGTTAGTAATCCGATTGAAGGCGTGAAAATTATAACGTCTTTTTTTGAAACAGATAGTTCGGTTTTTCAACGTTGCGATGATTCAAGCGGTTTTATTGGAAGTGTTTATGATAATGCCATGGACCTATTTGTTCAATATGCTTCAGAATGTGAGGATAAAAAACTAATTGTTGATATACTACTCAAACTTCTTTTAAAGGATGAATTTGGAGTGCGTGAAAGTTTACTAGAGTCTGTGACGAAATTTCTTCCAAGAGCATCCATACGATTAATGATCACAGAATTTAGAAAACGAGCGGATGCCGAAGATGAAAAATATGCAAAGGAAAAGCAATTCAGATTTATTGAAATCTTAGCCAGGAAGATTAAGGATGCCAAATTATTTGAGGAAATCCGTCTGGAAAGAAGTGAGGAGATATCTAGGTATTCTTGCATAGAAATTGCTGAGGTATATTTTGAAAGCGGAAATACTGAGACGGCGCATGCTTGGTTAAAAAAGATTCCCGAAGATGAGGTATTCTTGAAAGGGAAAAAAAACGCACTGTTGTTAAAGATTTATAAGAAACAAGGTAATATAGAAAAGCAGCAAGAAATTCTTAATTATTATTTCGTCGTTTCTCCTTCTATTCACACCCTTAATGATCTTTTGGATCTTGTTGGGCATGATAAAAAAGATGACATTATAGTCCCAAAAGTTAGAGAAATATTAAATAAGCATGTCTTAGATACATCAGATATTTATTTCATGTTAGATCTTGACAAAGTCGATGAAGCAGAGGCTCATTTAATAAAATATCACGAACAATTGGATGGAGATCCTTATTATGATTTGCTTCCTTTGGCCAAAACGATGGAAAAAGAAAAACGATATTTGTGTGCTTGCCTTATATATCGCAGTTTGTTGATTTCAATACTTGAACGGGCTTTTTATAAAGCTTACCAATATGCTGCTAATTATTTAAAAACTTTGGATAAACTCTCGCAAAATATTAGCGACTGGAAAGGAATTATTGATCATAATAGTTTTAAAGAACACCTTGTGGAAAAGCATGGTAGAAAGAGAAGTTTTTGGGCTAAATATGATAACTAAAATATTGAAGAAGTTAAATTATTGATAAGAAATAGTACGCCGAGGAGATTTGGGAGCGCTTTTTGTTTGTCATCCTGAACGAAACGAGGTGTTATGAAGGATCTATTTATATAAAGAGTATGAATAATATATATACAACTGCTTTGCAGTTGTTTTTAACAGGAAGGTTCATTTACTACTATATGGAACTGCTTTGCAGTTCAAGAAAATATATTATGTAGGGAGTAATTACTCTCTTGCGCTCAAATCTACTTATTAAATCTAGAATTGTTGAGATGAATAATTTATTGAACCCCGAATAGTCGGGGCGTAGGAGGGTTATCCCGTCAAAAAGGTCAATCCTGAATATCCTGTTATCTTGTCGAGAATAATCAAAAGGAATCCTGTTATCCTGTTAAAATCATATCCTGTTATCTTGTCGAGAATAATCAAAAGGAATCCTGTTATCCTGTTAAAA
>CAZNFT010000006.1:7936-31547 GCA_964572745.1 uncultured bacterium | reverse complement strand
ATAATCAAAAGGAATCCTGTTATCCTGTTAAAATCATATCCTGTTATCTTGTCGAAAAGCCATCTTGTCGGATACATCATTTTAAATTGTGAAACCGCAATGTTTTCCTTAAATTATCTAAATTTAAGGTATTCATTATGAAAAAGATCATTCCTAAAATTGTTGTCGCTCTTGCCGCTATAGTTCTTTGGCTTCTTATAGTCTCATCAAATACCTATGTGGGCGTTATTGATGTTCCTTTAACAGCTTATGAACCGCGCGAAGATAAAACTTTAGCGCAAGCTTTGCCTTCAACAGTAAAAATACGGGTCGAAGGCAGTGGAAGATCTTTGTATTTTCAACGTTTTACTAAAAAATCTGAGCTTATTCTTGATATTGGTGCCATTTCTTCTTCAGAAAAAATATCATTAAAGGATTATTTTAGTGAACGCTCTAATCAGGTACGTTTACAGGGCGATATGCGCTTTCTTGAGCTTATATATCCCGACAGTATTAATATACGAATTGATAATAAAATTTCTAAAGAAGTAGATGTTCTCGTTCGCTCAGATATTTCATTAAAACCCGGTTTTGTTCTTTTGGATGATGAAATTGAGTATAAGATCAGTATCAGTGGTCCCGAGGGAATGCTTGAAAATATAAATAAGCTCGAGACAGAAAGATATCTAAGAGAAAATGTTGATATAGCATTTTCAGAGAATATTGAGATCGTAAATCCTGACCCGCAGCTTGTAAGGCTTTTTGAAGAAAAAATTGAGGTCTTTTTCCCTGTAGAAATGATAGGGGAGATCATAATTCCCAATATTGCTATCGATATTAAAAATAAACCGGATGATCTGGATATTCAATTTATACCTAATACCGTCTCATTAAGAGTAACCGGTGGTAATACTCAGATTCAGTCTCTAAGACCGGAAGATTTTAAGGTTTATTTTGATTACCTTAGCCAGTGGTTCCCTAACAAGAACTACTATCCGGTAAAAGTCCTAAAGCCTGAAAATGTTCTTGATGTGATATCTGTCGATCCTGAACAGGTTGAAGTGGTTGTATTAAAAAAGCAAGAAGTTGATTAGGATTAAATCTTGAATTATCTGCGACTAAGATCTAGCCATTCCGCATTTTAAGTTTAATGATAGTATTTGTTGTATTGAAAAGGAAAAATAATTCGCATGGATAAAAAAACAAAAGCACCTCTTATACTTGGTATTGAATCATCTTGCGATGAAACATCGGCAGCTATTTTAAGAGGTTTTGATGTGGTATCCCATATTGTGTATTCGCAAATGGTACACAAAAAGTATGGCGGTGTTGTCCCGGAACTGGCTTCTCGCGCACATGAACATGCAATTTCTCAGGTTGTGCATTCGGCTTTTGAAGAAGCAAAGATGAAGCCTGCTGATATTGATGCAATTGCTGTGACTTATGGTCCCGGATTGATGGGTGCGTTGCTTGTTGGTCTTAATTATGCCAAAGGTTTTGCTCTTGCCCAGAATATCCCTTTTATTGGTGTTAATCATGTTGAAGCTCATCTTTATGCACCTATGTTGGAATTTCATGATTTAAAACCACCTTTTTTATGTTTATTGGTTTCGGGTGGACACACCATGATAGTTGATGTGCGAGGAGTGAAAGAATTTAAGATACTTGGAACAACGCGTGATGATGCAGCAGGTGAATCCTTTGATAAAACAGCTCGTCTTTTAAAGATCGGCTATCCCGGAGGTCCTGTCATTGACAAATTATCTGAAAAAGGTGATGCCGAAGCTATTAAATTCCCACGTTCATTATTAGAACCCGATAGTCTGGATTTTTCTTTTTCCGGTATGAAAACCGCTGTTTTGAATTATACCAAAAAACATCCCCATCCCTCAGATCAGGACATAGCCGATATTGCGGCTTCTTTTCAGGAAGCTGTTGTGGATGTATTAAAAGAAAAGCTGCGTAGAGCCATTCTTGCTACGGGACATAAAAAGATCATTATTGCCGGTGGTGTTGCGGCTAACAGACGTTTACGTTCCGAGCTGGAAAAAATGTCAGTATCGATGGGAGCAAAACTATTTTATCCGCCTTTTGAATATTGTACGGATAACGCCGCCATGATCGCAGCGACCGGTGTAATGTATTATAACAAAGGATGGTTTTCTGATCTGGAGATTGCGGCTGTCCCTAATTTAAAACTTGATTAAAGGAGTGGACAGATGATCATTGTATTTAAAGCCAATGCAAGCCAAAAGCAAAAAGCTCAGGTTGAAGATTATTTAATAAAACATGATTTCGAGTATCATCCCAGCCAGGGAAAAGAGCAAGCTATATATGGTATTATTGGTGATACAGCTAGTCTGAGTCCAGAGTTTTTTAAAGTTTTCGACGGAGTTTCCGATGCTTTTCGCGTTCAGGAATCCTACAAAAGATGCTCAAGGGCATTTCATCCTTTAAACTCAAAAGTAAAGATCAATAATATTACCGTGGGTGGAAATGCAATTGCAGTGATAGCCGGACCCTGTTCTGTAGAAAACCATGATATGCTGAATACTATTTCAAAAAATGTTGTCAAAATGGGCGCAAATATGATCCGCGGAGGAGCTTTTAAACCAAGATCTTCACCTTACGCTTTTCAGGGTCTGGGAGAAGAAGGTTTGGTCTATTTGCGAGAAGCGGGAGATAAATATGGAGCTCCGGTTGTGACGGAGATCATGGCTATTTCCGATATTCCCCTTTTCGAAAAATATGTTGATGTTATTCAGGTCGGTGCACGAAATATGCAAAACTTTGCCTTGCTAAAAGAGTTGGCTAATCTGAACAAAGCCATTCTTTTAAAGCGCGGTATCTCAGCTACTATAGAAGAATGGTTGAATTCAGCAGAATATCTGGCATCTAAGGGTAACCAAAATATTATTTTATGTGAACGCGGAATTCGTACCTTTGAAAAATCGACTCGCTTCACTTTAGATCTTTCCTCGGTCCCTGTTATAAAAAAGAAATCACATCTGCCTATTATTGTTGATCCCAGTCATCCTATGGGTCAACGCGATCTGGTCATTCCCATGGCGCGTGCTGCCATAGCTGCCGGTGCTGACGGCATAATGGTAGAAGTTCACAATAAGCCGGATGAAGCATTATCAGATGGACCACAGTCATTATATCCCAAACAATTCAAAGATCTGATGAAAGAAATTGAGATAATTGCCGGAGCATTGGGGAAAACCATAGCAAAAAGCTAATTAAGGCAATTATTACATTCCGATATTCCTTAGATATTATTATAATAGCTAAAACAATTTTTTTGTTTGAATTTAAGGATTTAGAAGAAAATTTTGTAAATTGAAATCATATAATATACGTGAGGAGAGAACATGATCATTGTATTCAAACCGAATGCAAATACAGCACAAATGAAACAAGTCAGCGACTATTTAGTTGACCGCGACTTTAGAATTCACCCTATTCACGGAGAAGAGCATACTGTTTATGGTGTTATTGGAAATACGAAAATACTCTCACCTGAGTTTTTTATGTCTTTCAAGGGTGTCTCAACTGCATTCCGTGTCCTGGAATCCTATAAAATGTGTTCTCGTGCCTTTCATCCAAGAAATACAAAGGTCAAGGTTGGAAATATTAGCATCGGCGGCAATGAATTATCTGTCATGGCCGGTCCTTGTTCAATTGAGAATAAAAAAATGATAGATAATATTTCTAAAAAGACCACCCAATATGGTGCAAATATGATCCGTGGAGGAGCTTTTAAACCAAGATCTTCACCTTACGCTTTTCAAGGTCTGGGAGAAGAAGGTTTGATCTATTTGCGGGAAGCGGGAGATAAATATGGAGCTCCGGTTGTGACGGAGATTATGGCTATTTCTGATATTCCCCTTTTCGAAAAATATGTGGACATGATACAGGTCGGTGCAAGAAATATGCAAAACTTTGCCTTGTTAAAAGAGTTGGCTAATCTAAACAAACCCATTCTTTTAAAACGCGGTATTTCAGCTACTATAGAAGAATGGTTGAATTCTGCAGAATATCTGGCATCTAAGGGAAATCAGAAGATCGTATTATGTGAACGCGGTATCCGTACCTTTGAAAACTCTACTCGTTTTACCTTAGATCTTTCCTCGGTCCCCGTTATAAAAAAGAGATCTCATTTACCTATTATTGTCGATCCCAGTCATCCTATGGGTCAACGCGATCTGGTCATTCCCATGGCCCGTGCAGCTGTTGCTGCCGGAGCAGATGGCATTATGGTTGAAGTCCATGATAATCCCGATGAAGCATTATCCGATGGTGCACAATCCTTGTATCCCAAACAATTTAATGAGCTAATGAAAGAAATCAAGATTATCGCAAGCGCGTTAGGAAAAACAATTGCAAAAAACTGAAGATAAAAATTTAACATATTCCGTGATCGGCTACGGTCGTTTTGGTCAATTATGGGTCGATATTCTTTCTGAGCATGCAAAAGTTGTTGTGCACGAAACGAATGCTGAAACCTTTCCGGATGATAAAAAAAATATAAAATTCGTCAATCTTAAAACCGCTTTAAAGCAGGATGTCATTTTTTTGTGTATTCCTATCTCTGTTATGGAGACTTTCATACGTAAAAATGCATGCTTATTTGCAAAAAATTCCACTGTCATTGATATGGCTTCCGTTAAATCCATGCCGGTTTCATGGATGGATGAGGTTATTCCCGATGTGAAGCATTTGGGTGTTCACCCCCTTTTTGGACCGGATTCTTATGCGGAAAATCGCAATAATCTAATCATTATTACTCCTTCTGAACAGTACCCCGAACTCGGGACGCTGTGGTCCGAGAAATTTGCTGCCTGGCGTTTTTTTACAAAGATAATTTCTGCAGAAAATCATGATAAAAGTATTGTTTACTCCCAAGGTGTAACTCATTTTGTGGGAAATGTGCTTCGGCGAATGGATTTGCCGAATACGGATACTCCCACACGTGGTTATAAATTGCTCCGCGATGTTGAAAGATTCTGTGAGAACGATACAGCTCAGTTATTCCGTGATATGCTTTTATATAACCCTGAATCGGTGAATATGTTCAAGAAATTCATGGATGCCACACACGAGGTATCTGCAAATATCCGCAAGAAAAATATTGAGGTATCAGGAACTCTCAGTGTGGGCGTTATGGGCGATGAAGGTTCTTTTTCCCAAGAGGCAGGACAGCTCTGGTTAAAAAATAATCGTGCTGCCAATGGCGAATTATTTTGCCTAACCACTGCGGAAAAAGTATATGATGCCCTGGATCTTGGTTTTATAAAGATCGGTCTTTTACCCATTCAAAACGCTGTGGGTGGCATGGTGCTTGAAACAGTTAAGGGATTGGCAAAATACAGATGTAAGATCACGGGATTGTTTCCTTTTACGGTAAATCAATGTCTGATGGGACATAAAGATCATAGCTCTGAAAAACCGGTATCCATACATTCTCACCCTCAAGCACTCAGACAATGTAAATCCTATTTGGCTGAACATTATCCCGGTGTAGAGTTGGTAGAAGAAGAAGACACTGCTTTATCGGCAAAAAAATTATCAGAAGGGAAATTGCCAAAACATGCTTATGTTATAGCTTCACAGACCTGTAAATCTTTGTACGGATTAAAAATGATCGCCAAAGGCATACAGGATCTGGAATATAATGTGACGGATTTTGTAACGGTGATTAAGGAATAGACAATTAATTACGGGTGGTGGAGACGCAAAATAATATGCGTCCCTATAATGTAAAATATCATTATACATCTTTTATTAGTGACTATTTGTAATTGACAGTTGGTTATTAATTATTAATTTGGGAAGTTCATGCCAGACAATAACATTAAAATTATATCTGCTGTTGACTCAGTTCGGGGACAGATCACGCTTCCGGGAGATAAATCTATGTCTCACCGGGCTTTGATGTTTGCTGCAATTGCTAAGGGTCAATCAAAGATCAAACATCTAAATATTGGTGCAGATGCTCTGTCCACCATTGCCTGTTTACAAAAATTGGGCGTATATTTTCAATTAGGTAAATTTACTGTTGATGTAAACTCACCGGGGATCAATAAATGGATCCAACCTCTTGATGGTGTATTGAATTGTGGTAATTCAGGAACAACCGTGCGCTTGATATCCGGACTTCTTGCCGGTAGAAAAAATCTTGATGTTACCCTTATTGGCGATGAATCCTTGTCACAACGACCCATGAAGCGCATCATAGAACCTTTAGAAAAAATGGGAGCAGACATTTCTTCTACAGATGGTCATTTACCCATGCGTATTCGTGGAAAAGAATTAGTTGGAATTCAATATACTTTACCGACAGCATCTGCTCAGGTAAAATCCTGTGTATTATTTGCCGGATTATCAGCAAGCGGTAAAACCTTTGTCGTCGAAAATCTTAAGAGTCGCGATCATACCGAGCGTATGATGAAAATGTTTAAAATTCCCATATTCCACAATAAACATACTATTTCCGTTCATACACTAAGACGAACTATTTCGGGTTTTGATTATTCTGTGCCCGGAGATCCTTCGTCTGCTGCATATTGGATAGCTGCGGCTTTACTTTTACCCAAAAGCAGATTATTGCTAAAAAAAATGTCCATGAACCCATCTCGTATTGCTTTTATTTCTTTGCTTAAGAGCTGTGGCGCCGATATTGAATGTTTTGAGGAAGATAAGGGTTTAGAACCTGTCGGAGATATTGTTGTAAAATCCTCAAAACTGAAAGGCTTTGAAATACGGAGTAAACAGGTCCCTGCATTGATAGATGAATTGCCTCTTCTTGCCTTAATTGCAACTCAGGCTAAAGGCGAAAGTAAAATTACCGGAGCTAAGGAGCTTCGTGTTAAAGAAAGCGATAGGATCAGTTCGACTGTTGAAATGCTTCGTGCTGTGGGTGCCGATGTTGAAGAATTAGAGGATGGAATGATCATAAAAGGGGATACAAGTCTTGCTGGTGGGCAAGTAGATGCACATGGCGATCACCGTATTGCGATGACGGCTTCAATAGCCGGGCTAATATGTAAACACCCTGTAAAATTAAGTGGGTGGTCCTCTGTGGATATTTCTTATCCAACTTTTTTTGAGATACTTAAAAGGATCAGTAAAAAATGAAATTTGCTTTAATAGGTCATAAAATATCATATTCCATGAGTCCGGTGATACATGAGCTGATCTCCGAGATTCCTATGGATTATAAAATATTAGATCTTTCTCCTGAGTCTTTATCTAAAGAATTGCCCCCCGAACTTCTTGAACTAAATGGTTTTAATGTCACGATTCCACATAAACGATCAATTATGGCTTATTGCAAAGAACTCGATCCTGTCGCCGAAATAATAGCCGCTGTTAATACTGTCGATAATACTAATGGTGTCCTAAAAGGTTATAACACGGATTATCTGGGGTTTATGAGTAGCTTACGTGAAAGTATAAAGAATTATTTTGATTTTCATCCTGTGCTTATCGGCTATGGCGGTGTTGCCAGAGCTGTAATTTTTGCTTTGCAAGAAATGGGTTTCAGAACGCTGAGTATAGCGGGTGGCATTGATGATAATGAGCGGAAAGTTTTTATAGATGAAATGAATTCTCAGACTAAAATTATACTCATTGATCATATTCCTGATCTGCCTTGTCTTTGGATCAATGCAACTCCGATCGGTGGAGCAAAATATCCTGACATTCCCAAGGATTATATTCCTTTTAGATATGGAGATATTCTTTTTGACTTAAATTATACCCCTTATCCAACATTCTTGGAACAATATGCGAAAAAAAAGGGAATTAAAACCCTAAATGGCTTAAACATGCTGGTCTATCAGGCAATTGAAGCTCAAAAGATCTGGTTTAAAGACAAACAAAATACAAGAGTGGATGTTAATTCCATTATTCATTCACTTGTGAATTTAAATACTGTATCTTAAAAGATAATGGAGAAAAAATGAGAGAAGCGATTACATATATAACCGGTGGAGAAAGCCACGGACCTGCACTTACAACTCTTATCAGAGGTTTACCCGCAGGTTTTACCTTGGATATTGAAGCTCTAAATTATCAGCTGTGGCGTCGTCAACAAGGGTATGGTCGCGGTGATCGCATGAAGATAGAAAAAGACCAGGTCGCAGTTCTGAGCGGTTTACGTAATAGCATGACGCTTGCATCTCCTTTGACCCTGATGGTTCAGAACAAAGATTTCCAGAATTGGCAAAATCACATGGATCCTGTTGAAGCGGATGTATCATTTAAAGTTACAGTTCCTCGTCCGGGTCATGCCGATCATGCCGGTATTACAAAATATGCTTTCGATGATATCAGGAATGTTTTAGAGCGTGCATCTGCCAGAGAAACAGGAGCAAGAATTTTACCCGGTGCGGTTTGTCGTCAATTTCTCGAAGATCTGGATATTCATATTTATTCTCATATTACCCAGTTGGGAAAAGTTAAATATAAAGCTAGTGAGCTAGACAAAGCTCTGCTTAAAAAAGCAGAGCTTTCTGATGTGCGTTGTGTGGATGAAAAACTGGCAGAAGCCATGCGAGCAGAAATTGATGCTGTAAAATCAGCCGGAGATTCAATTGGCGGGGTTTTTCAAATTATCGTTTTTGGTCTGCCTCCTGCTTTGGGTTCTTATGTTCATTGGGATGATAAACTCAGCTCAGCTATTGCAGCAGAGATTATGGGATTGCAGGCTATTAAAGGTATTGCTTTTGGCGATGGTTTTGAAGCAGCGGATAAAAGAGGTTCGGAATATCATGATCCCTTTGTTTTGGAAGATGGGAAAGTTACACGTACATCCAATCACGCGGGCGGACTTGAAGGTGGCATGACAAATGGACAGCCATTGATATTTTCTGCCATTATGAAACCTATTCCTACACTCAGCAAACCTCTAGATAGTTTTGATATTGAAAGTATGGTAAAGGTAGAAGCACATAAAGAACGCTCAGATACCTGCGCTTTGCCTGCAGCAGCAGTGGTTGCCGAAAATATAATTGCCCGACCCATCCTAAATGCGATTCTGGCACGATACGGCGGAGATCGTTGGGAAAAGATCAAGGAAAGATTCCAAGAAGATGAATAATGCCAAGCTACATGTTTTCTTAACTGGAATGATGGGGACTGGCAAATCAACAGTCGGGAAAGAGCTTGCCAAAAAATTAAACTGTAAGTTCATTGATCTTGATGATGAAATAATTAAAAAAGCAGGAAAAAGCATAGAAACGATTTTTACGGATGAGGGAGAAGCTTCCTTTAGAACTTGGGAAATGAAAACCGCTCAGGAATTAAATCTGACTAAAAGGTCAGTCATAGCCACCGGTGGGGGATTTCCGCTGAAAGAAGCTAATCGTGACTGGATGAGCCAAAATGGTAAAACCATTTGGCTATCTGCTTCCGCTGAGCACATTCTTGATAGGATAAAAGACGAAAATAGGCCACTGCTTCCAAAGCCAATAACAAAAAGCCACATTGAAAATATTTTGAATAAACGTTTGGACATCTACCAGAAGGCAGATCTACAGATCGACACTGAAGATAAAAGTCCGGACGCCATAGCCGACGAGATCATAAAGAGAATACGATGATAAATGTAACAGTTCAGATCGCGGAACGACCGTATGATATTAAGATCGATCAGCATTTATTGATGGATATAGGCACTTACTTAAAAGATGTACTTCCATCAGGGAAACGCATTGCTGTTCTGGTTTCAAAAACGGTCAAGAAACTTTATTTAGAGCGCGTGATGGCCTCTTTACAGTCAAAGGAATATCAGGCTCAGGCATATTTATTGCCAAGCGGAGAAGAAAATAAAAATCTTGTGACGGTATCAGGGATCTATGATAAATTGATCGAAGACAGTTTCGATCGTTCTTGTGCTATTCTTGCTTTAGGTGGTGGAATTGTTGGCGATATCTCCGGATTTATTGCATCAAGTCTATATCGAGGACTAGACTTTATTCAGGTGCCCACGACTCTTTTATCTCAGGTAGATTCCTCGGTAGGTGGAAAAGTAGGCGTTAATCATCCTGCAGGTAAAAATCTCATTGGCGCATTTTATCAGCCAAAGATCGTTTTGATCGATCCTACAGTTCTTAAAACCCTGGATACACGAGAGATAGTTTGCGGCTATGCCGAGATCCTGAAATATGGATTTATTTACGATAGATCTTTGCTGGATCTTTGTCTTGAAAAACAGGAAGATATTTTAAAATTAAAAGACATGGACTTAATCTCTGATATTATCAAGCGCTCTGTGGAAATAAAAGCTCGCATCGTTGCCGAAGATGAAAAAGAAAGTGGCATGAGGATGCTCTTGAATTTTGGTCATACTATTGGACATGCTATTGAAAATTCCTGCGGTTATGGCGAATTCTTGCACGGAGAAGCGGTTATTCTTGGTATGATTGCAGCTCTGGAAATATCTGCACAGTCCTATGGGTTGGATAAAAAGGAGTCGGAAAAAACTACTAAAGCTTTAAAGAATATCCCCCTTGCCGGCGATCTTGATAAGCTGGATATTGATAAAGCAATCTACGCTTTATCGCGCGATAAAAAGATTAGAGATGGAAAATTGAATTTTGTTCTGCTTAGCGAAATTGGTAAAGCAGGTATTTCGAATAATATTTCGAAAGAGCTTGCTGAAAAAAGTATGATCTCCTTAAAGGAAAAGTAAAATGAAAGATCTAAATAAAAGAAAAAGGATCTGTGTTATTCACGGTCCGAATTTGAATATGCTGGGTCATAGAGATAAAAGTCAATACGGGACCTTAACTTTGGATAAATTAAATAAACTGATCAGGAAAAAAGCTGAAGCTTTAGATCTAGACCTTGTGATCTATCAATTCAATTCAGAAGAAAAGATCATCAAAACTCTGCATAGTCAGCGAAATAAGTCTGCCGGAATAATCATCAATCCTGCCGCTTACACACATTATTCTTATGCGATCAGAGATGCTATTGAGCTATTGAAAATTCCGGTTGTAGAAGTGCATTTATCGAATATTTACGAGCGGGAGGATTTCCGCAGCATATCCGTCACCAAAGAAGTATGTGATACACAATTTTACGGAAAAAAAGAAGACAGTTATCTCGAAGCGATATCGTATCTGGCTGAAAAATTTCTTTAATTAAATGTCAAAAGTATTAAATAAATCCTTTTATACTAAAGATCTTCATGTTTTAGCTAAAGCTCTTTTGGGGAAGTTGCTGGTGCATACCCTGGAGGATGGACAAAGAATTTCAGGTCATATTGTTGAGCTTGAAGCTTATGCGCAAAAGGATGATCCTGCCTCACATTCCTTTAATGGTAAAACAGACCGAAATGCCCTCATGTTTGAGTCGCCGGGTAATTTATATGTTTATCTTATCTACGGAATGTATCATTGCTGCAATGTAGTTTCCGGTCCAAAGGGCCTTGGTGATGCTATTTTAATAAGAGCTCTACAGCCCCATGAAGGCATAGATATCATGCAGGAAAATCGCCATATCAAGACTGCGACTTCGCAGGCAGCTCTTAGGAATTTATCTAATGGACCCGGGAAATTATCCCAGGCATTATCAATTACAAAAGAAGAGAATGGGCTTGACCTTTGTACTTCGAATGTACAAATTGAAAATTCTAATGCACTTGGCGATTTTTCAATTTCTTGCTCAAGAAGAATAGGCATTAGCAAGGGTAAAAATTTAAAGTGGAGATATTTCATTCAGAATAATAGCTGGGTTTCTAAAGCTCCAAAAGGAATTATTAGTTTTGAACAGCCATAAGGAATTAGAAAATAAATTAAAAGTCTCACCGGATATGCTTTGGAATAAAGAGGTGATGAAACAGCAAGTCTTTACCGCTGTTTTTGTATTGGCTGTATATGCTGTTATTTTATTTCTTTTAAAAGGATCTTTTAAGCCTTTTTTAGGACTTCATCGTTGGCATGAGAGTTTTATAGATCTTTTTATGACCCCGAAATGGTATAAAGAAATTTTTATGGGAATCATTGCCGGTACACTTATTTCTCATTTGATAGTTGGTCTTGATCTCTTGGTAGGCAGTATAATGCGTAAAGATATTCGGAAGTGGCTGCATAGAACGGATTATTTATTGCCCAGGACATCATCAGAGAAAAAATGGGCTTTTTCAATTACCTTGCTTGCTTCTACATTAGAGGAAATAATATTTCGTGCCTATATACTTTTAGCCATTTTGCCAATATGGTCGCATCCCATCTGGGCTGTTTTACTTTTATCTGCTGCTTTTGCACTTTTACATGGAAGCTTACAGGGCTTCTGGTCAACTGTCTGGATATTTTTAGTCTCCATAGCTTTATGTCTTTCCATTGTAGCGGGTTTAAGTATTTATTTTGTAGCTGCAATGCATATTTTAGTGAATCTTAATAACATATTTGGAATTCCAATCTTATATTATAAAAAGAAAAAGAATCAAGAATGATTTCGAGATAGTGATTATTATTTATATATTCTTTTAAAATTGAGGAATAGAATGAGCGAGTTAAAAAAACTTTTCAGGACCATGGTGGATTTTGTCTTTGATAGGCATCATTATATTATGGTAACGCTTTTTATTTTATTTCTAATATTTTTAATTATTATTGTTGGAACGAACTCAGATCTCATGCCATACCCAATTTTTTAGGTGCCTATGTCTCTACGACGAACATTGTACAAAATATTTTTTCGATTATCTCCATTGTTCATCGTGGTTCTGCTTGAGCTGTTCTTAAGATTATTAGGTGTAGGCGAGTCGTTTGTTATATTTCAGGAATCCGGAGACGCCCAGCGCTATGAACTTAATACATCTCATTATAAACGTTACCTTTCTGAGCGCCAATTTAAGGATCTTGATATAGTCTATCAGGATTTTTCCAAAGAAAAAGAGCCGGATACCTATAGGGTATTTCTTATCAGCGATCACACAATGATCTCAGCTCTTCCTGAAACAAATAAAAAAGAATTACTCTCCGATTTTATAACTCCTAATGGGAAAAAAGTCGATATAATTCAGTTGGCAGTACCTTTTACAAATTCTTTTGCTGTCAAAGAAATGCTCAGGTCCAGTAAGAAATTTAATCCTGATGCATGTGTTGTTTTAACAGGTCAAAATGAATTTTATGGTCTCCCTAAAAAAAGTGTGTGGATGAGAGATATCAGGAATTATTGGGGCGTGAGTGCTTATGTTCAAGCCAAAAATTTTCGTATAATTCAATTATTAGATCGTTTTTTATTTGTAAATAAAGATATCAGCAAAGAATTTCCACCCGAAGATATTGATGCCTGGTCAGTAGAGGCAGATTCTATGAATTACAGAGAGACTTTTTCCTATTTCAAGAGAAATCTTAAAACCGCAAATAAGAATCTTAACTATCCCGTTTTTTATGTAAATCTTCCTGTTAATATTAAACAGCAACCCTATAGATCTTATTTCGATGATAAAGAATTACTTGACGCAGATTTTATACAAGAATGCTCTCAACTTCTCAAGAAAGCAGATTCCTATTCTTTAGATCTATGGCTTGAAGATCTTTATGCATGGGAGCCCGAAACTGCAATTTATTATCACTGCAAAGCAATGATAGAAGAAAGAAACAAAGAGCAGACTCAGGCCGTAGAAGACTATTGGAAGGCTGTTAAACGTGATGCATTTAAAGTAAGAATGGATCAGGATTTTCGCAATCTACTGCTGGAAGTTGCTCAGGAGTCTCCTAATAAGCTCATTGATCTTGAAGCATATTTACTTAAAGATGCCGAAGGAAGTTTAAATAGCAATGATTATTTTAAAAATGGTCTTGAATTGAATGAAAAGGGCGGAACAGCTCTTAGAGAACTTATCAGACATGAACTGTCTGTATATTTTTCAAACAAAAAATAATAAGGACTAAACATGGCTAAGTTACAATTTTTAGGTGCGACCGGGACCGTAACCGGCTCGAAGTATGTGTTTTCTCATGAAAATTCCAATATCATGGTGGATTGTGGGTTATTTCAAGGTTTAAAGGAATTACGTTTAAGAAACTGGGCTCCTCTCAATATAGATATTTCAGCTTTGGATGCCATTGTACTGACTCATGCACATATAGATCATACGGGATATTTGCCTCGTTTGGTAAAACAAGGGTATAATAAAGCTATTTACTGCACGGAAGCAACTCGAGACCTACTACATATCATGCTACTTGATTCCGCTCATTTACAGGAAGAGGATGCAAAATATGCCAATAAAAAAGGGCACACAAAACACAAACCCGCATTGCCACTTTATTCTACTGCAGATGCTAAAAAAACAATATCACTCTTACACGGAATACCTTACGAAACTCCTTTTCGACCTACAGATAATGTTTTAATGAGCTTTAGAGATGCAGGACATATACTTGGCTCATCATTTGTAATCGGGCGCTGGCAAGAAGGCGATGAGGAAAAAAAGATAGTGTTTTCGGGTGATTTGGGTAGATATGATCGACCCATACTGAAAAATCCTGCAGTGGTAGAAGATGCTGATTATTTATTAATAGAATCTACTTATGGAGATCGTTTGCACGAAGAAGGAGATCCAAAAATTGAATTAGCACGCATTATTAATGAGACCATTGCAAGACAAGGAACTGTTGTGATCCCTGCTTTTGCTGTGGGGCGTACACAGGAACTTCTTTATAATTTGCGTGAACTGGAAACAGAGGGAATGATCCCCGTTCTACCGGTTTATGTCGATAGTCCCATGGCTATCAAGGCAAGCAAACTCTATTCAAGTCATACCGAAATCTATGATAAAGAAGCCATGGCACTGAGAAAAAAAGGCATAGATGTATTATTGACACATAAAACAGAATTTACTCAAAGTGTCGATGCTTCCAAACGCATCAATGCCCAAGAAAATCCGGCCATTATCATTTCGGCATCGGGTATGTTGACAGGCGGACGAATTTTGCACCATTTAATACACAGACTTCCTTTAAAAAAGAACTCTATTATATTTGTTGGTTATCAAGCAGAAGGTACTCGTGGACGAGCATTACAGCGAGGTAATGACAAGATCAAAATTCATGGAAAACAGATAAAATCTGCAGCCGGTATTGAAACAATTTCCGACTTTTCGGCACATTCCGATTATTCCGAGATCCTTGCCTGGTTAAAAGATTTTAAAAAAGCACCACGCCGGACCTTTATTGTCCACGGCGAACTGGAATCATCAGAAAGTCTTAAAACAATGATCGATGATCAATTGGGCTGGAATACACATATACCGACTTACGAAGAAGTAGTGGAATTAAGTTAAAACTATAGCTGATGCTTGATGGATATGGCTTTTTTAACCCTTGGGAAGAGAAATTTTTTCTTGTGATGTAATCTTGGATTGTCGTTGGTAAGATGAGCTGCCAAATATTATTGTAACTGGCTGACAAGCCCAAAATATCGTGGCTAAGCCGAGATAAAAGTTTAATAATATCTCTCGCTTTATAGTCTTCCTATTTTTTTCAATGCTCCAAACTTGATTTTATACATTTTTATGGCATTGATAAATCTATCTTGTTTACGGAATTTTTTGGCATAGGACTTGAAAGTCTCTTTTTTGCTAATTTTATACAATAATTCCAGTTGTGTTGCATGCAATCGCTGATATCCGATAGTAGCAGGATTGACTTTGGGATACCAATCCGCATTACAAAGATCATATTTAGTCCAGAAACCCATATCGAATTCGGGCAATATCCTTTCCAGACAAGTAATGCCATCATCAAAGACTTTGCGTGCCTCTTTGAGCTTGGGAAAAACCCTGACAAGATCATAAACACCGCAGAGGGCAAAGATCATGCCGTTGAGTACCAAGGTTGGAATTTCTGCTGTATATTCTTCGTAAAAAGGACCGTAGTCAGTAAAAGATGTTACACCACCTTCACTGACAGGGATCAAAAAAGACTTCAAAGCTTCTTTTGCTGCATAAGCATAGTTTTCATTATTTGTCAATTGATATGCACGCAAAAGAATGGACATAGCTCGTGCTTGTGAGAAAGCCGATTGCCAGGGACCGGGATTCTTATAAGCAGGAAGTGATACATCTGTTAGCCACCTGAATCCCAATTTTTCATCCTTGTCCGCATTTTTCAAAAACCAGTCAGCGAAGTTCAGGAATCTATTTTTATCGACATCATCCTGTGTTTCAAGAAAAGTATGATAAACGGAAAGTCCCATTTGACCGATAGAAATAGGGAAGTAAACATAATCCTTATCTTTAACATCAATATAGGTTTTATTGATGGGAATACCATTATCATCGAATTTTGAGATCAGAGCCTGATCTTTTCCGCCTGCAATACGTTTTTCTTTGAACAAGAAATAATATTCAGCTAATTTCTGAGAATGCAGATCGTTGCTGAGCTCAAAAGCCTTCTTGGGACGACGAAGATCAGCCCGGAATTTCTTGAACATAAAGATGTATTTTTTGACAGCCATTTTTTCCTTTTAAGAGACAAGCAATAATAATTTTGCGCAGAGTAAAGCAGCGTAAGTACCAAGCACATAGCCGGCAATACCCAGCATAACACCAACAGAAGCAAGTGCCGGGTGAAACGCAGATGCTACAATAGGAGCAGAAGCGGCACCACCAACATTGGCCTGAGAACCCACTGCCATGAAAAATAAAGGAGCTTTTATGAGTTTCATTACAACAAAGAGAATGAGCAGGTGAATAGCCAACCAGGTAAGTCCCATAGCAAAGAGAGCAGGATACTCCAGAACGGCTTTTAAGTTAGCAGAAGCGCCGATAACACCGATCAGGAGGTATAACATTACCGTACCAAGTTTAGAAGCTCCTGCGCCTTCGTAATTCTTGATAGGAGTAAAGGACAAGCCGACTCCAACAGTCGTGATTAAGATAACTTTCCAGGTGGAGTGAGAAATAATATCACCGATCTCGGGTAAAGCATTTCCCAATATATAGGCGAGATATGAAAACCCAAAAGCCAATGCCAGCATGACAAAATAATCGGTAGCTGTAGTAACTCGTGTGGTTCTTTTTTGGAATAAAACGACTTTTTCTTGCAATTCTTTGATAGCTGAATTATCTGCACCTAAGCGCGCATCGATCTTGTCTGAACGACCCGCAAGAAAGAAAAGTATTCCCGTAAGAAGATTTGCAGCTAGGACATCGACAATGACCATAATGCCCAGCATGGATTCAGCGGTTCCTACAGATTGTCCTATGGCAATAAAGTTAGCGCCGCCACCAATCCAGGAACCGGCCAAAGCTGCCATCCCTTTCCAGATCTCGGGTGGCAGAGCATTCTTGAAAATAAGCAAAGAAATAGGGCCACCAATAACAATACCCAGAGTTCCTGTCAAGAACATGATTAGCGCTTTACTACCGAGTTTTAAAATACCTTTTATATCAATGGCAAGCGTGAGCAAAAGCAAAGAAGCGGGTAGAACAAAAGTTTTGATCTGGGAATAAATAGGAGCGCTATCCGGAATAAGGCCCAAAGAAGTCAGAATAGTTGGGATAAAGTAAGCAAAAACCAGTGGCGGAACGATGCCAAAGAATTTTTTGCCCCAGGCCGTATGATTATTAATAGTGTAAATGACCGCAGGGATCACCATTAGAACGGCAAGTAGTCCAAATTGGTCCGTAATAAGTGCATTACTCATAAAATTCCTTTAGCGTTTTTTGATATAACCTGCGTCATCGATAACAAGAACCGAATCCATTTCAGGAAAATCTTCTCGGGTTAATTGTTGTATATCTTTAAGAGCTTTATTTTCTTCATCAAGAAAGGGGACACCCGGCCACCTTTGTTCTATAGAATGGACACGCGCATACTTAAATTTACCATCCGGATGCATGAAAACCTTTAAAATTGGCGCATATCCGCGGGGACCACTGAGATTGAATCTTTTATATGTGCAAAAATTCCCTAAACTGTAGGCGATAAGTCTATTTTTATAGAGTTCTACAGCACGCGTGACATGTGGTCCGCTACCGACGACCAGATCAGCACCTGCATCAATGGCAGTATGAGAGAATTTATAAACATTTCCTCTGTTAGTACCTTTGTATATCTCGTTTTCTCGTGGTGTGTGTGCATAGTCCTCGCCTTCACCGCCGGCATGAAACATTGCGACGACGATATCACAGCTATCTTTTAAATCGGAAATGATTTTTGTCACTTTGTCGTATTCATACATTCTTGCTGTTGCCCAATGAGGTGAAAATGCAGCAAAACCGATGAGCCAACCATTTCTTTCAATGATGGTAGAAGGCGCATCAAAAATACCGGCATGTGCCAATCCGACTGAATCACAAACAAACTGGGAGCGACGGTAAGCCTCGTAACCCATATCGCGTGCATGGTTATTTGCCAGTGAAATACCATCGAAACCTGCATCTAAGATATAGTTAACATAGTGCTCCGGCATACGGAAAATAAAACATCTATCGGTTTTTCCCCAGCAATCCTTGGGCGTGCCACCCGAATCCATTAGACAACCCTCTAAATTTGCAAAAGCCGCATCGGCAGAAGAGATGATATGATCGACACGGGATAATAATTTTTCCGGTTTAGGGGATAAATTGCTGGAATCGGGGAAAGAAGTTCCCAACATCATATCGCCTACGGCCACAATAGAAATTTCCTGAGCTGATACAGCAAAGATGTGAGAGCTAGATACTAAAAATACGAGTATTAACTTGTAAAGTTTTTTCATTAATGTTTATTCCCTTCAATCGTGGAAATATAGCAATAAAAGGCAAAAGGCAAAAGGCAAAAGTAAAAAGGGGGATTAATTAGGTATTAAGGTAATAAGGTCAAAGCCTGCTCTTCGAAGCTCTGCAAGAGCGAAGGTGTAAGACAAGTATTGACGGGGCGTAGAAGGGTGATCCTGTCTATAACTTATTCCCGTTATTTTGCCTAAAGCAATCCAAGTCATCCTGTAATCCCGTCTAAAACAACAATCCAGAATATCCTGTGATCCTGTCTATAACTTATTCCCGTTATTTTGTCTAAAACAATCTAAGTCATCCTGTAATCCCGTCTAAAACAACAATCCAGAATATCCTGTGATCCTGTCTATAACTTATTCCCGTTATTTTGTCTAAAACAATCTAAGTCATCCTGTAATCCCGTCTAAAAAAAACAATCCAGAATATCCTGTGATCCTGTCTATAACTTATTCCCGTTATTTTGCCTAAAACAATCTAAGTCATCCTGTAATCCCGTCTAAAAAAAACAATCCAGGATATCCTGTGATCCTGTCTATAACTTATTCCCGTCATCCTGTCGAATAAAAAAATCCGCTTTCTTTAATGCTTTTATAACTGTCTTTGCTATATTAAATTAGGACTTGAAATTGTCGATAATAAAATAAGGAAAAATAATGCGATTAGTACTATTAGGTGGTCCGGGTTCAGGTAAGGGAACCCAGGCTGATGTTTTAAAAGAAAAATATAATGTTGTTAAACTTTCCACCGGTGATCTTTTGCGAAATGAGATCAAGAATAATACGGATCTTGGTAAAGAAGCAAAGTCTTATATGGATAAAGGCGAATTAGTCCCTGATTCTGTCATGATCAATATTCTTGATAAGATTACAGCTGATTTTGAAGAAAAAGAACAAGGCTATATTCTTGATGGTTTCCCACGCACGGTACCTCAGGCTGAGGCTCTCAGTAAAATGCTGAAAAAACAAGGGGTTGAGCTTTCTATGGCACTATTGATCGATGTTCCCCAAGAAGAATTGATTCGTCGCCTCTCTTCTCGCTGGACCTGTATTGAATGTTCTACAACAGTAGGTTATCCGAATGGAAAGCCGGATAATGCTGTTTGTCCAAATTGTGGTGGCGATTTGTATCAGCGTGATGATGATAAACGCGAGACTATTTTGAATCGCATGGAAGTTTATAAAAGCAATACCGAACCTTTGATAAAATATTTCGATGAAAAAGGTCAACTTGAAAAAATTGACGGACTTGGTCAGCTAGAAGAGATCTCTGGTCGTATCATTACTTTATTTAACGAAAAGGACTTAGATTAAGCTTCTAAGCTTCTAAGCTTCTAAGCTTCTAAGCACTAAGCTTTATAGCTGTTTAACGACAACGAAAGCACAGAAATACTATGAATAACTCTTTTTATGTAACAACACCACTATATTATGTTAACGATAGGCCACATATCGGATCGGCCTACACCACACTTATTGCTGATATGCTGGCAATGTATCATCGCATGAAAGGTGATGATGTCTTCTTTTTAACCGGCACCGATGAACATGGTCAAAAAGTTCAGCAGGCAGCGGAAAAAAACAATATGTCCCCCAAAGAACATTGTGATATATACGCAACTCGTTTCCGTGAATTATGGTCATATTTTAATTTATCTTTCGATGATTTTATTCGCACAACCGAAGATCGCCATGTTCATGTAGTGACCCATGTTTTGCAGAAGCTTTATGATAAAGGCGAGATTTATAAGGACACCTACGAAGGCTGGTATTCGGTTGCTGATGAGCTATTTATCACTCAAAAAGACTACGAAGAAGGCACATATCGAGATGTTCGTAAAATCTCTGAAACTAATTATTATTTTAAGATGAGCAAATACCAAGATCGATTGATAGAGTATATCAAAGAAAACCCCGATTTTATTAAACCTGCAAATCGCAAGAATGAGATATTGGGTTTCTTGAAAGAGGATCTCAAAGACCTTTGTATTTCTCGTCCTAAAGAACGCTTATCCTGGGGCATAGAATTACCCTTCGATGAAGATTATGTTACATACGTATGGTTTGACGCTTTACTGAATTATATAACCGCTTCCGGATATCTTTCTGATAATG
This sequence comes from uncultured bacterium, assembly GCA_964572745.1. Lineage (GTDB taxonomy): Bacteria > Fidelibacterota > Fidelibacteria > Fidelibacterales > Fidelibacteraceae > M50B103. The sequence goes on along the minus strand of CAZNFT010000006.1, from coordinate 10,712 downwards.
AACGCTTTAAAAAAACATGGCCGGCCGTGCATCTGATCGGAAAAGATATTCTCACAACTCATTGCGTTTATTGGCCGACTATGTTAATGGCATCTGAGATCGAGCTTCCTAAGACGATCTTTGCTCACGGTTGGTGGACAGCCGAAGGTCAGAAAATGAGTAAATCTTTGGGCAACTTCATTGATCTGGAGACCATTCAGATGCATTGTGATAATGTAGGCAAAGATGTCTATCGCTATTTTATGGCTAAAGAAGGCCCTTTATTCAGCGATTCTGATTTTTCTAAAGAAAGATTTTATCAGACCTATAATTCTGATCTGGCCAATGATTTCGGTAATCTTGTCAACAGGATTTTTAAGCTGATCAAAAAATATTACGATTCCAAAGTCCCTGCGCCCGGAAAACCAGGCGAAGATGAAAAGATCATGGAAGAAAATGCTGAAAAATGCCAAAGCAAAGTCATGGAATTGTTAGATGATATCAATATTAACGGCATCGCTTCAGAAGTCATTTCCTATGTGACATCAATTAACCGTTATCTAGAAAAAACAGAACCCTGGAAATTAGCAAAAACAGATCTGGATGGAGCAGGAAGAGTTTTATATACGGCGCTTGCCAGTCTGCGCTTTTCTGCTTCTTTGTTATATCCCTTGCTTCCGGAAAAGATGACAGAATTCTTCTCCATGTTGAATAATGGCGATACTGCCGGAGATTTGATGGCATGGAATGAGCTGAAAACCGGCACGGAATTAGGTGAAATGAAAGCACTTTTTCCACGCTTTGATATGAAACAACTTGAAAGCATGTAATGTACATTGATACCCACGCACATCTTAATCTGGATCCTTTTTATCAGGATGTTAAGCCCTATATTGATAGAGCCAGGGAAATAGGCGTGGAGCAAATGATCATTCCTGCCATTGACATAGAAACGTCGGAAAAGGCTCTTAAATTGGCAGATAAATACAATGGCCTTTATGCGGCTGTCGGTATTCATCCTCACGATAGTGTAAAAGCGCCCAAAGATTATTTGAAAATTCTCGAAGAATTGCTTCAGCATCCTAAAGTGGTTGCAGTAGGGGAAATAGGCTTAGACTATTTTCGTGATTATGCGCCTTCTGATATCCAAAAGAAAATATTTCAAGGACAAGCTGAGTTAGCTAAAGATAAAAATTATCCTATAATCATTCATAATCGCTCAGCCGATGAGGATACTTTTAGCATACTCGACGCAGTTGATTATTTCCATGCTCAATTCCATTGTTTTGGTTCAGATGAGGCTTTTGCCAAGAAAGTTCTGGCGCAGGGAGCTTTGATATCATTTACCGGTGTTGTGACCTTTGCAAAACAGGTTAAAGAATTGGTATCACAACTTCCGCTTGAAAAACTTATGATCGAAACCGATTGTCCCTGGATGGCACCAATTCCATATCGTGGTAAACAAAATGAACCGGCCTATGTTGTAGAAGTTGCAAGAGCGTATGGAGATATTTTTAATGTCTCATTAGATGAGATTGCAAGAATTACAACGAATACTGCGAAGGTGTTTTTTAATATTTAATATAACTCGTTGCGTCATCCTGATAAATTTCCTTTGGAAATTTGTTCAGCCCGAAGGGGCCCGCAGGGCGATCTCAACGATATCTCATGGAGAAGTGATGCGTGATGAGATATGAGCACTAAGCTCAACTCTTGACCATTGACTACCGACATTTATCATGAACCATCGTCCCAAAAAATCTCTCGGGCAACATTTTCTTAGCGATAAAAATATGATCACTAAGATTATCTCTTCCTTTGAACTTTTAGAAGGTGAGAAACTTTTAGAAATTGGTCCGGGCAGGGGCGCTCTCACTCATGAATTATTAAAATACGATTGCGATCTGACCTCTCTGGAACTTGATACAGCTTTGGCAAAATACTGGCAAGACATTGCAAAAGAGCGGGAAAATTTTACATGTATAGAAGCGAATGCCGTTAAGATAGATTGGTCTGTTTTTTTACCCGTCGATAAATTGATAGGCAATATCCCTTACAATGTATCTCGCTCGCTTTTATATAAAGTCTTTAAACACCGCAAAGGTATTAAGACTGTCGTTTTTATGGTGCAGAAAGAATTTGCTGATAAGCTCATAGCAAAGCCGGGTGATAGTGCTTACGGGATCTTAGCGGTTTTGGCTCAAACTTTTGCAAAAGCTGAATTATTATTTACTATCCCACCTTCAGTCTTTTTTCCGCCACCTAAGGTGATGTCTGCAAGTATAAAGCTCGATCTTGTAGATTTGGAAATTGATGATGAGCTCTTCATCAAGGTAGTCCAGACCGCCTTTAACCAGCGACGCAAGACATTGAAGAATAGTCTAAAACATTATTATTCACCTGATCTGGAAGATAAGATCGACTGGGGAAAAAGAGCAGATCAGCTCAAACCAGAAAACTATGTGGAATTGGTGAGAAAACTTTTAGTGATAAGCTAAGATCATCTAGGCTTCAAGCCACTTATGTCATCCCGGACGTGATCCGGGATCTGTATAGTTTGGCGGGTAACTATAATATGCTATGTGAAAGATAATAGAGATCCCGGATAAGATAAGCACCGCTCATCTTTCCGGGATGACGTTTTTATGTGTATCACCGCTTTCTCACATGTCATCCCGGACGTGATCCGGGATCTGTATAGTTTGGCGGGTAACTATAATATGCTATGTGAAAGATAATAGAGATCCCGGATAAGATAAGCACCGCTCATCTTTCCGGGATGACGTTTTTGTGTGTA
>CAZNFT010000006.1:0-7836 GCA_964572745.1 uncultured bacterium | reverse complement strand
ACTAAAATATGCTATGTGAAAGATAATAGAGATCCCGGATAAGATAAGCACCGCTCATCTTTCCGGGATGACGTGTTTGTGTGTGTCACCGCTCATCTTGCTGGAATCTAATTCATATATCCCCTAATAAAGGTCTCATTTTTGTGATGTACATCACAAGTAAAATTTTTCTATTTTCTTATAATGAAACTTTACATAAATTCTCTTATGAAAGACGCATATACCTACATTCTTTCGAATAAAAATAGAACAACTTTTTATATTGGTGTCACAAACAACCTCGAGCGTAGAATGTTTGAACATAAAGCTCATAAAGGATCTTCTTTTTGCAAAAAGTATAATTTAGATGAATTATTGTATTATGAACATTTTGATTTTATGATGGATGCCATAGAGAGAGAAAAAAACTTAAACGTTGGCGTAAACAATGGAAATGGGATTTGATTAAAGAATTAAATCCCGCATTAGTTGACCTTTCAAAATCATGGTTTAATAAAGAAAGTTTAGAGGATATTGAAGCATATAAGAATAGTCATGAAAGATCTTTTCAATTTGCATCGCCATTTGAAAGATGGGATCCCGGATAAGATAAGCACCGCTCATCTTTCCGGGATGACGTTTTTGTGTGTATCACCGCTTTCTCACATGTCATCCCGCGCGTGATCCGGGATCTGTATAGGTTGGCGGGTAACTATAATATACCGATAATATCCCACTTTCATGTCATCCCGGACGTGATCCGGGATCTGTATAGTTTGACGGGTAACTAAAATATGCTATGTGAAAGATAATAGAGATCCCGGATAAGATAAGCACCGCTTATCTTTCCGGGATGACGTGTTTGTGTGTATCACCGCTTATCTTTTCGGGATGACGTGTTTGTTAAATATTTTTATGCAATAAAAAAGGCGCCGCAATTAAGAGACGCCGTATTTTTAGTTAGCAGTTTCTAGTCACTTTTTAGTTTACTTTCTTCTTTAACCAAACCTGACGTTTGTGCAAGAAAGCATTCTTTTTTGATTTAATGATAAAATATGTTGCACAGCCGATCAGGTAAAGGAAGCATAGTCCAAAGAACATCCAAAACCATATCCACTCACCTGTTAAAAAGGTTCTTACCGGCCAAGTCATAAAAAGGATCAAGGGAATGGCAAATAGAAAAACGATACCAGAACCAAAGGTATAATCTTCAACAACCGGTGATTTAAATTCCGGATCAACGACTCTCAGAAGTGCAAGTGCTGTTGAGAGTGTTCCTGTTGATACACCAAAGATCATTAAAGTTCTAAAAAACCTATGTGTCGTAAACATCCGGGAGCCAATGTAGATCACTGCCCATGTTGACACAATTCCACCAATGCTTGCTACGATAAGAATAGGTAACCAGTAATCCATTACCACTGCTATGGAGATAGCTGCAATAGCGGCTGTTACCATAATATCCACAAGTAAACCGGATACACGATTCATAGTTAAATTATCAACGAGATGATCTGCCTTAATCCAAAGCAGAAAACGACGCATAAGCATACCGGTGAAAGCGGCAAATATAAAATTAAGACCCCAAAGACTGTCACCCAATTCTATACCTGCAGGTCCGATGAGAGCAAGAAGACTGGTAATCCCAACTAGCAGCAAATATGAAAGGAAGTAGGTAAGTAAAACCAATCCGGCATGCAAAGTCATCGTATCGATAGCTTCACTTGTTGATGTTAAGTAAGAGCCCACGGGACGTTCTTCCTTACGTTCGCGTAAGAAGATACCGCGACGGGTTCCGGGTTGACCCATATACTCCAATTCTTCTTTGGTGATCCACTTGTTGCGGATTCCGAAATTGATGAGGTAAATTCCACCAAAACAGCAGAAAATAAAACCTATAGCAGCAAAAGTTAAACCTACAGAGCCTAATCCATCAATAGACATCATTGTACCCCAAGATTCACCAATGGACAATGCTTGTCCCGGGCCCAGCACGAATCCCAAGGGCATGAAGACGCCAAAGCTATGAAAGATCTCTGGGCGTACCGCATAGATGATAAATAGGGTTAAGAGCAATCCAAGTACAAGTTGAATGGCATATTGGAAAAGAATACCCACAGCCATAGGCGCTGCACCGTCATTATCTTTACCTTTGGGCTGTGTGTTTTTTAGTGTAAGAACAACGAAAGACATGCCCAGAAAGTGGTAAGCAAGGTCCTTTAGTGATGCCACCCCAAAGCCCAAGGCAGGGAAAACATAGTTATAAAGTGGAAGCAGGATAAAACCTGCGGTTAAGGCGTTGGGAATAAGAAATTTCTGAAAAAACTTTACTTTTGAACGAATAAAAGTTGCCACTAACAAAGCAAGTGAAATCATTCCTAAATTGATGAAAATGTCCCAATTGAAGTTCATAATCCCTCCGTGTATGTTTTGATCTGATCCACTTATTTAGATATCCGTGCCCAAAGAGTGTTTTTTATCTAAAAAAATAAGATCAAAACGATTTTACGTTAAATTGATTAACGAATTATTACAATTATCTGCTACTTATTTTCTATTTAAAGGTTTTTTATAAAAAAGATAAATGGAATCATCGTCTAGCGCAAAGCCCATTTGGTAGCGCCAGCCTTCCATTTTTAAAGCTTCGGATTCATATTGCAGGTCATCAATTTTTATATGATCAATAGGAGCCTTGCTATCAACAGACATAAGTGGCGATGATAAATTATCATCATTAACAAGGCGGAAGACCTTATGGCCCCATTCTGATGTCACTTTTTTCTGTTTGTTATTATCTTTCAAATTCACCTCTATTTGTTCATAAAATACAAATTAAACTGAGCTTTGGCAATTATTATGTTTGATCAAAGATCCATAATATTTTTGATAACTGAAAATACGATATTAACATTGTTAATTTAAAATAAAGCAAAAAAAAACTGGTAAAATGCTTAGCGTTGTTTTAAATTTTATTAAGATTACAGTATATAAAACATGAAATTCTATTTCTTTAAACGGATTTTACTTCAGGCTATTGCATAGGGACGAGATCGATCATTTTCGATATGAACCATTCTATTTTGGATATGGAAGAATTCAATAAACCAAAGGAGTACAAAATGGCAAACAACAAAGAAAAGTTAGCAACTCTGAATGAACAAATGGGTGCCTATGGAGAAGCAAGCCCTAAAATGATGGGTGCATTTATGGAATTGCATCATATAGGTGGTGAAGATGGTGCATTGTCAGCTAAACACAAAGAATTGATAGCCTTGGGTATAGCAATTCGCATACAATGTGAAGGATGTATTGTGGCTCATGTCCACGATGCTCTAAAAGCCGGTGCTACTCATGATGAGATCGTGGAAACCATAGGTGTTGCCGTTTATATGGGCGGTGGGCCTTGCTTGGTTTACGGCTCAAAAGCATTAGAAGCCTTAAAAGACTTCGAATAAAAACCACTCATAACCAGTTTAATGCAATGGCTTGTCGGGCTAACTCCGACAAGCCATTATTTATTATATTGACAGTTTGGCTCAAACTCAAAAGCAAAGTTTGAGCCAAAGTCAAAACAAAAGTTTGAGCCAAAGTCAAAAGCAAAGTTTGAGCCAAAGTCAAAAGCAAAGTTTGAGCCAAAGTCAGAATCAAAGTTTGAGCCAAACTCAAATGCAATAATTCCCAATTAATAATTTTTTATCCCTTATTTTTCTTTTATATTTCTTCTGAAATACATGTGATGTTCAGTTGATTTTTATTTGTATAAACTCTTATTTAAAAATAAGAGCATGATTTTTAAGCTCAACTTATATTTATAAATTGTTTGTTAAGGAAGTATATGGATAATGTTATTGTTGTTGTTTATCTTTTAATCGTCCTGATAGTGGGACTTGTTGCCGGTAGAAAAGTTAAGGATTTGTCTCAATTTTCTGTGGCAGGTCGTTCTTTTGGTTCATTTGTGATTTTTGCAACACTTTCTGCTTCATTTATTGGTGGTGGCTTTTCAATGGGAAATGCCGAAAAGGTATTCCTTTTTGGTGTCGTTAATATTTTTGCACTTTGGGGATTTAGTTTTAAAGAAATTTTAGTCGCTAAATTTATTGCTCCCCGTATGGATAACTACAAAACGGCTATCTCTGTCGGCGATATCATGGAAAAACATTATGGTAAGGTCGCAAAAGTGATTACCGGTGTTTTTTCTGTTATTGTCTCTGCCGGGATCTTGGGTGCACAAATTGGTTCTATTGGTTATATCTTTAATGTTTTTCTGGGCATTCCTCAAGTCTATGGCATTCTCATTGGTTATGGTATTGTGTTTTTATATTCAACTGTTGGCGGCATGCGTTCAGTGGTTTATACCGATATTATTCAATTTATCGTTCTGGCAATCGGAATTCCCTTAGTTTTAATATTCGGTATTACAAAAATTGGGGGTATCAGCGAATTTCGGGCGGCTGTTCCTGCAAGTCATTTTTCCTTTCCGGGTGGCTTGGGAAGTATTACTGCTTTTATTTCTTTGTTTTTAACCTTCCTTTTAGGGGAGACTTTAGTGCCACCTTATGTGCAAAGATTATTCCTGGCAAAGGACAAAAGTCATACCCAAAAAGGGACTTTATGGAGCGGGATTTTTTCTATTCCTTTTTTCGCTGTTACGGGTCTAATTGGTTTAGTTGCTTTAGTCCTGAATCCTCAGCTCGATCCTAATCTTGCTATGCCTTATGTTATCAAAGAAGTCTTACCTCTGGGCATTTCAGGTATTGTGATAGCCGGAATAATTTCAATTGTGATGTCCTCTGCAGATTCTTTTCTGAATGCAGCCTCTGTCTCATTCATTCATGATATTATAACTCCATTAAGAAAAAATAAATTGAGCCTTAAGGCAGAGTTGTTATCTGCACGCCTTATTAATATTCTGGTAGGCGGTATTTCTCTTATTTTTGCTATTAAAATCAAGAGTATTTTAGATATTTTGATCTACGCCTACAATTTTTGGTCGCCTATTGTTTTAGTGCCGCTGATCTCAGCTATGTTAGGATTAAAGGTTAAATTCTCGCAATTTTTAGCTGGAGGAATTGCCGGCATAACAGGTGTTGTTATCTGGAATATGATCCTGAAAAATCCCTTTGCTATAGATGGCTTAGTGGTTGGTATTGCATGCAATGCAATCGTGTTTTATACTTTAATTATTATAGCAAGAATTAAAAGCAAAAAAGCTTTAAATAATATATAATACGGGGAGCAGATTTCAGATTTCAGATTTCCGGTTTCTGGTTTCTGGTTTCTGATTCCTGATTTCAGATTTTCAAACAGCCTGCGTAGCTAAGTGCCCTGAATTATCGGAGCTATGGCTGATGCGGTGGCGCTGTAGGCCTGTGACAGGCTGAAAATTCGCACTCTTTAATTTACTAATTTTCATTATGCTATTTGTATTGTTTTTTGTAAATTTCTTTCTTGATAAAAACTAATTGCAATGGGGATTATTTGTGAAAAAAATATTTTCAATTATTATTATTCTGATAACGATGTCGTTTTCATTATTTGCTCAAACTTGGAAAAATATTCTTTCGGATTACTGCATTGTGAAAATTGAAAAGTATGAGAGTGGATATTGGTTTGGAACAGATCGAAATGGCGCCTTCCGTTATGATGCCAATGAGAGCAAGTGGTATTTCTATAGAGCAAGTAATGGCTATATGACGACGAATGATGATATAAATGATATGATCATTGCAAATAAGAGAGTATGGTTTGCTACAAATTATGGAATTTATTCTTGTAAACTAGATGGCTCTGACTGGGATCACGATATTTTACCGGGTGACGTTTATTCAAATTGGGTCCGTGGTCTTTCAGCAAATAGTGATTCTCTCTTTGTTGCCTCATTTACGGGTTTATTGACCAAGCCCTTTTCCAGAAATTCCTACAAAGTACATGCTAATTTAAAGCCCGGTTATTATCAGACATCCTTAACAAGGTCTGTATCTGCTAGCGATTCGATTGTTTGGATCGGTACTGAAGATGGGGTGTTTAAGTATGATGTCACAATTCCAATTAGCGATCCAAGTTCTCATACCTATTATTCAAAATCAAATGCTTTTGATTCAGCGTCCGAAATTCTTATGTGCAATAGTATGTATCAAAGCCATCATGGTGTTTGGATAGGTTTGGAGGAATATACACCCGATACAAATCCGGATTATTGTTTGGGTGGCTTATTCCATTACAATGGGAAAACATGGACAAAATATGATGAATCACTTGGTTTACCGGCCGATGGTATTCATTTTATTAAAGAATATGATAACAAAATATATGCGGGTCTGTTTCACTATGTTAATGGGGTGAATTTCGATGGTGCCGGTTTATTGGTCTTAGATTTACAAGATTCCTCGTGGCAGGTGTTGGATAAAGAGAATTGGCATATTGGGAGCGACGCAGTTAGATCTTTTTATTGCACGGAAAACGATACAATTGTCGGGACAGATAAAGGATTATATACGAATAAATCAACATTACCAGGTTTGCCTCCTTACGAAACAGCCTCATGGTTTTCCCTGAAAAATCTTGGAAATGGTGAACTCGAAGTCAGGGTTGATAGTGTATATCGTGCTGATGAATATGAACTTTATCGTTCTTTAGATGGGGTAAATTTTACTGATACTTTGCATATTTTTTCAGAATGCGATACTCTAAAAAATTTACCGACAGGAAAAACATATTATTTTAAAATTGCAGGTAAAAATGAGTATGGTAGAGCACCACAGTGCAAAGATATTTTGGGTGTGACTCTGAGTGATTCTCCCAATAGCATTTTGATCGTTCAGGCTTATGATATGGCCATCGTAAGCAATACTTATGATTATTGTGTGAATCATGGTGAGGCAATATCTCATGCAGGTTTAGGATTTGATGCCATGTCCGATGAGGCTATTTATGAAACGGATCTGATGGCTTATAAGATGATAGATTGGATAGCAGGTTTAGATAAAAATGTATTTACTTTTAGAGAAAGAAATTTTATCAGAGCTTACCTTGAAGCCGGCGGTAAATTATTTATGAATGGGGCAGAGATCCAGGAAAACGTTTATTCAGTAGAAAGAGATGCAGCTTTTTATTCCACTTATTTGAAAGCAAAGTGGAAAGTTAGAGATACTCAGACTTATTCCATAGAATCTCTTGCTTCCGGAATATTTAACGGTATTGGGAAAGTCAATTTTGACAATGGTAAGCATGGCATATACAAGGTTTATAAGCCCGATGGTTTTAAGCCGACCGGCGGTGCAGAAGCTTGTTTGCTTTATTCTGAAAAAGATTCCAGTTCCTACGGTTCAGCTGCTCTTCAATATACGGGCACATTTGCTGAGTCTTTAAATGAGGCACAGTTGGTCTATATGGGTTTTCCTTTTGAGACCATATACCCGGATTCGCTGAGAAATGCTGTAATGAAATGTATATTGTCCTATTTTGATTATCCTGTTACCCTGACTTCCACTGATGATATTGCAAGTCCACAAGACTTTGTATTAGAACAAAATTATCCCAATCCATTTAACCCTACAACAGTTATAGGCTATTCTCTAATGAGTATTGATAAAGTAGATCTATCAGTATTTGATATAAATGGTAGAAAAGTAGAAACTCTTGTTAGTGGATTACAATTTTCAGGATATTATAAGATAAACTGGGATGCAAGCAATTATAGTTCCGGCTTATATGTTTATCGTCTGCAAGTGGGCAATAATGTCATGACTAAAAAAATGTTACTCATGAAATAGTAAATAATTTTTATAATTTTAATCTTTGAGAATAGTCTTGCTGTCCTTGGATAATCGATTTATTATCAAAGGTTGAAAATAAATT
>CAZNFT010000005.1:0-63323 GCA_964572745.1 uncultured bacterium | reverse complement strand
TTTTCACATGAGTTTGGCTCAAACTTTTCACATGAGTTTGGCTCAAACTTTTCACCTGAATGGTATTCTCAGCCTTAACCTTAACCTCAACCTCAACCTCACCCTCAACCTTAATCTATCCCGTTTATTGCTTTTCATTCATAGTTCGTACATTATTCATTCCATTTGATAGCAAAATTCCTTATATTATAAAATGAAAAAGAATTTTATGAATATGTAAAACAGTAAATTCTTTTATGCAAGATAATGATTACAAAGAAATGGCAAAACCGTGAAAAAAATCGTAACTTACAAGCTGGATATGATAATTTGATATGAGATCAGAAATTATAAATCCCGAAATTGAAAATTTGGAAGAAGAGTTGGAATTTACGCTCCGGCCCAGATCTTTAGACGAATTTGTCGGTCAGGTTAAACTTCTTGAGAAATTAAGAATTTATATTGAAGCAGCCAGACAGAGAAAGGAGCCTTTAGATCATGTTTTGTTGTTTGGACCTCCAGGGCTGGGGAAAACAACTCTCGCTAATATCATTTCAGCTGAATTGAATTCAGGCTTAAAAGTTACATCCGGTCCTGTGCTTGAACGAGCCGGTGATCTGGCTGGAGTTTTGACAAATCTTGAAAAAAACGATGTACTCTTCATTGATGAGGTCCATCGTATGAATAGAGTGGTTGAAGAATATCTGTATTCCGCCATGGAGGATTACAGAATTGATATCATGATAGACAAGGGACCTTCGGCTAGAAGCATTCAGTTAAATCTGGAAGGTTTTACCTTGGTGGGTGCAACAACGAGGGCGGGATTGTTGACGTCTCCGATCAGGGATCGTTTTGGCATTATCCTGAGAATGGAGTTTTACAATCATCAAGAACTTTTAAAGATCGTGATGCGGTCTGCCAAACTTTTGGATGTTGATATTACCAAGGAAGGGGCAGTCGAATTGGCTAAACGATCACGTGGCACTCCACGAATTGCCAACCGCATTTTAAAGCGCTGTCGCGATTACGCACAAGTTCGCGGTAAAGGTGTGATTACAAAAGAGATCGCCGATGCTGCTTTGGATATGCTTGAGATCGATGAGATCGGTCTGGATACCATGGATAGACGAATTTTATTGACAATGGTGACGCATTTTGCCGGTGGACCTGTTGGTCTGCAGAACTTAGCGGTAGCTATTGGTGAAGAGGCCGATACCATCGAAGAAGTGTACGAGCCTTTTTTGATACAAGAAGGTTTTTTGCAACGTACTGCACGAGGCCGTGTGGCACTTGAAAGAACCTATACACATTTGAAGGTGGAAAAACAAAAACCAACTTCTCAAGGGAGTTTGTTCAATGACGAAATTTGAGATCTTTAATACTCAGCCGAAGGCTTTGCGCCTGTCGGATTTTGATTTTGAGCTACCAGACGAACGCATAGCTCAATATCCAAGTGATAAACGCGGTGACGACCGCCTTATGCTTGTAGATAGCGCCAAAGGAACCTTTTCGCATCATCAATTTAAGGATATTAAAAAATTCTTGAAACCTACTGATTGCATGGTTTATAATAATACTAAAGTATTTCCCGCAAGACTTTTTGCTTACAAAGATAAAACCGAATCTGAAGTAGAAGTATTTTTATTACGCTCTCTGGAAGATCAGATCTGGGAAGTATTGGTCAAGCCGGCACGAAAAGTCCGCATTGGCAATAAATTACGTTTTACTGACACTATTTATGCCGATGTAATTGATAATACTATTTCGGGTGGACGAGTTATCCGTCATAATTGTTCAAAGACTACTTTTATGAAATATGTTATGGCGAACGGTAGATCACCCTTGCCGCCCTATATTCATCGTGAAAGTGAAGATCTGGATAAAGAACGTTACCAGACTGTTATGGCCAAAGAATTAGGCGCTGTTGCAGCTCCTACGGCAGGCTTGCATTTTACCGATAAGATCCTAAATGATATCGAGAAAAAAGGTACAAAGCTAACAAATGTAACTTTACATATTGGCTTAGGTACCTTCAGGTCAGTACAGGTTGAGGATTTGCGCCGTCACCAGATGGATTCCGAATATTTTAAAATAAGCAAGAAAACCGCATCTATGATCAATAGTACTAAAAAGGCCGGGGGTCGTATTGTTGCTGTTGGAACATCTACCGTCCGTTCTCTTGAATCTTCTTTGATCTCCGGACCTGATGTAAATCCCAAGGCCACCTGGACCGATAAATTTATATATCCTCCCTACGATTTTGAAGTTATTGATGCTTTGATCACCAATTTTCATCAACCAAAATCTACCTTGCTTATGATGGTAGCCGCACTTGCCGGTCATGATCTCATTATGGAAGCTTATGCAGAAGCCGTAAGAGAAAAATATAATTTCTATTCATACGGCGATGCGATGATGATCATTTAGTGAGGAGTAGAAAAAGACTACAAAGGACCGCGTTATCCCCAATTTGTATCAGTTGCTCGGTCCTTTTCTCTTTTCAGGCAAATTTTTTTATTTTGCTTTAAATAATACAAGAAATAGTATAAGATAAAGGGAACATGCACGCTTTCCCTTTACTTTATTTCATGATATATTTTTATTGGGACGCTTCAATTCTTTGCATAAACCTTCAAATTTGAGTATAATTAAAGAATGAAAAAACACGATCCAAAATTGACTATTATTATTCCCGCAGCGGGAGCGGGGAAGCGCATGAAGAGCGATGTTCCCAAGATATTACTGAAGCTGAAAGGTCAGACAATTCTTGAGCGCACAATCCGGGCTTTTTTTACTTATAAGCCTCAGGAGATAATCATTCCGGTATCGGCCGGGATAAAAGATGAGCTTGTAAAGATTATTGAGAGCTTGAATGCAAGTTTTCCGATAAAGATAGTTGACGGCGGAAAAGAGCGACAAGACTCGATATGGAATGCCGTGAATGCGCTTTCGCAGGACTGTGAAATCGTGGCCATTCATGATGCGGCCAGACCCTTTTTTAAGTCGGATATTTTTGATGAAGCTTATGAGTTATTGCAGGACTGCGCCGGCGCGGTAGCGGCGGTCCCCGCGACCTATACAATGAAAATAGCCCGCGATAGATCTGTTATTAACACACCCGACCGCAAAGAACTTTGGCAAGTGAACACACCTCAGATCTTCAACAGAGATATTCTTGTAAAAGCTTATAAACAGGCTTATGCAGATAATTTTTATGGAACAGATGATGCGATGTTATTGGAACGAATTGGTGAAACCCTAAAGATCATCGAAGATATTCCGGAAAATATAAAGATCACTCATCCCGGTGATATGGTTTTGGCAGAGCAAATTCTCAGCGGTGAAAAAGGAGCAAGTATGCAAAGAGTAGGACAAGGATATGATGTCCATAAATTGGTGGAAGGTCGCAAACTTATTCTTGGTGGTGTTGAAATCCCACATGAAAAAGGCTTAGATGGCCACAGTGACGCTGATGTGCTGATACATGTTATTATGGATGCTATTTTGGGTGCTGCTGCTCTTGGCGACTTAGGCAAGCATTTTCCTGATACAGATAAGGCATACAAGAATATTGATTCCATGTTTTTACTTTATGGCGTCCGGAAGCTTTTGGAAGTCAATCAATATACAATACAAAATATTGATGCAACACTTATTCTACAGGCACCTAAAGTAGCACCTTATATTGAAACAATGCGCAAGAATATTGCCGAAAAACTGGATCTTGATATTTCTCAGGTTTCGGTAAAAGCGACTACAGAAGAAGGACTTGGATTTACAGGTCGAAAAGAAGGTATTGCAGCCACAGCTATTGTTATGTTGAATTGTTAGAAACTCAATGGAATTATTTCACCAAATATTAGATCTATTTTCTCATCTTTCTCCCACTCATTATATTCTTTTAGTATTTTTGGCTTATTTGATAGAAAATATTTTTCCACCTCTGCCGGGTGATACTATGCTTGTGTTTTCAGCTTATATTTTTGGGATTTATTTTACACCCAAAGATACTATCTGGCTATATCTTTTTTCTGTTTTAGGTGCAATTGTTGGCTTTATGATCATGGTTTTTATTGGCAAGCGCTTTGACAGAGATTTTTTTCTTGGAAAGAACTATCGTTTTGCAAATTCCAAATTCATGCTTAAAAGCGAAAGACTCATGGCCAATTATGGTGCCTTGGTTATAATAGGACACCGTGTTTTCTTTGGAATGCGTCCTGTGATCGCCCTAGTCAGCGGGATGTCTAAGAAAAAATGGTATTTTATTTTAATTTATGTTACAATTTCCTCCTTAGCTTTCAATGCGGCTTTTATTGCTCTAGCTTATCTTTTAGGAAATAACTGGGCGCTTATTGAATCCGTTTTAAGTAAATATATGTGGTTTACTCTTGCATGCCTGATCGCAATTGTTGGGCTGTTTTTGTTCAGACAACAGAAAAAGACCTCATAGGTTTTTGGAAGTAAAAAGGCAAAAGGAAAAAGTCGAAGACTCGCCCTAGTCTTTTGGTCAGCCATAGCCTTCCTGAGCGACGAAGCCTTGGCGAAGTTGGTGGCGTAGGCTGAGGCGAAGGTGAGATAAATAGTAAAAAGTATCCCGATCTGTCTTTGTCCCGCTCCGATTTTTTGGTGTGAGAACTACGACCGATGATAGGGGTTAAATAAATTCTACAATTTCACAATTCCACAATTCTACAATGCCTACAATATTATATTCTATCTTTGTAATTGAAGTCACAATGATTAAATTAGGCAGCAAATATTTTGATCCAAAAAGGAGATTTCATGAGCGTAGTAACGCGTTTTGCCCCAAGTCCCACCGGCTATGTCCATGTAGGTAGCCAACGAACTGCACTTTACAACTATATTTTTGCTCGTCAACAAGGCGGAAAGTTCATTCTTCGTGTCGAAGATACTGATCAAAATCGCTATGTTGAAGGTGCTGTGGAAAATCTACTTTTTTCTTTGGAACAATTGGGCATAGAATTCGATGCGGGTCCGGGAAAAGAAGACGATAAAGGACCCTATTTTCAAAGTCAGCGTAATGATATTTATAATGCCGAAATTAAAAAACTCGTTGACAATGGTAAAGCCTATCGCTGTTTTTGCACTTCCGAAAGATTGGATGCCTTGCGCAAGGAACAAATGGAAAAGCAGTTGCCAACAGGTTATGATGGAAAGTGTCGGAATATTTCCAAAGAAGAATCCGATGAAAAAGCTAAATCAGAAAAATTTGTTATTCGTTTAAAAATACCCACTGAGGGATTATGCGAATTTCATGATCTCGTTCGTCATGATGTGAAAATTGCATGGTCACAAGTCGATGATCAGGTGCTGGTAAAATCCGATGGTTATCCCACTTATCATTTCGCAAATGTTATTGACGATCATTATATGGAGGTCACTCATGTTATCCGTGGTGAGGAATGGTTGCCCTCGGTTCCCAAACATTTATTTCTTTACGAATGTTTTGGTTGGACACCACCGCAAATGGTCCATTTACCTTTGCTTTTGAATGCTGATCGCTCAAAGCTTTCTAAGCGTCAGGGAGATGTAGCTGTTGAAGATTATCTCAAGAAAGGGTATACGCCCGAAGCTTTGAATAATTTTCTGGCTCTTCTTGGTTGGAATCCCGGTGGCAAGAATGAAATCTACAGTATGGATGAGTTGATCGCGGCCTTCGATATTCATAAGATCACTAAAGCAGGAGCTGTTTTTGATGTCCAGAAATTGAACTGGATGAACGCTCAGTATATTAAAAATATGGATGTTGATAAATATTTGGCCGAAGCTCGAAAATGGCTGGCGGATATAAAAGTCAACGAAGAAAAGCTGGACACAGCCCTTATGGCTGTAAAGACCTCACTTTCAACCTTTGCTGATATTCCTGAAAAGCTAAGTGTTTTTACCGGTGCTGCCGCAGACCCCGATGCTCAAGCTCAGGAAATTCTTGATCTTGATAGTACTAAGCAGGTCTTTGAAGCTTATGTTAAAAAGGTCAGTAAACTCAAAGACTTAAGGGTCGATGATTTTAAAACTGTCATGAAAGAAGTTCAAAAGGACACCGGTGTAAAGGGTAAATTTCTTTGGATGCCTGTACGCATTGGACTTACCGGCGACATGCATGGACCAGAACTTGCTTATATTGTGGAATATCTTGGGAAGCAGGAAAATATTAAACGAATATCTCCCTATATATAACTCTTTTATGAACAATTGAAAGACCTAGCATTGCTGTGTCTTTACTTTAAACGCAAAAATATATATGATATGAAAAGATCGTCTTTTTTTACAATGAGTGATGTAGCTTCTTCTACTACAAAAAGCTTGGTGCTTAAATCCTATGCTAAGCTCAATCTTGGACTTCGAATCCTGGGCCGTAGGCCAAAAGATGGTTTTCATATTTTGGAAACTATTTTTCAGGAGATCGATCTAGCTGATGAGATCAGGATAAAGGAAAAAAATCGCAGAGGTTTTTTAAGCGATAGATTTAAACTTTCTTGCAATATTCCTGAGATTCCAACAGATGAGAGCAATCTTGTAATGAAAGCTATTTTAGAAATGACTCCCTACTTGCCCGTAGATTTTGGCGCAGATATCCATCTCGAAAAAAAAATTCCATCGGGTGCAGGACTGGGTGGTGGTTCTTCTAATGCTGCAACAATATTGGGATGGTTGAATGAAAAAGCTAAGCTCGAAGAAAAAAAACTTAAAGATATTGCTGTATCCTTGGGAGCGGATGTAGCTTTTTTCTTAAAAGGCGGAACACAATATGCAAGCGGAATAGGGGAGGAACTGCAAGCAATTAAAATCCCGAAAAACTGGTGTGCTGTCTTAGTTTTCCCAAAAATACACATTTCGACACCTTGGGCATATAAGCAGTTAAAAATTTCCTTGACTGCTAAGCCAAAAAAAGCTATAATACCCAGCCTCTTGAAAAATGAATTCAATTGGCGGTTTTTTGAAAATGAATTTGATGTAGCAATCATACCATCATATCCGGAAATCGGTAAGATAAAAGAGCGTCTGCTAGAGTCAGGTGCTATCTATGCCGCTTTGTCGGGCTCTGGCTCGACTGTGTTTGGGGTTTGTGAATCGTGCGAGATAGCGAAGAATATGCTAGAGGTGTTTGAAAACGCCTGTCTGGCTTATCCAATATAAATCTTCGGGGGTCGTTCAATGGCAGGACAGTTGGTTTTGGTCCAACCGATCGGGGTTCGAATCCCTGCCCCTGAGCACGTATTAAAAAGCCTGAATAGGATATATTCAGGCTTTTTTTGTATAACAGGATACAAGGGAGTATTGCGATGATAAACAGTGGTTTAAGAGTGTTTTCAGGATCTTCGAATCTAAAACTGGCAAAAAAGATTTGTGAAGCTTTGGATGTTGAACTAGGCGCACTGACACGAAAGAAATTTTCAGATGGCGAAATCTGGGTACGTTTTGATGAAAATATTCGCGGAAAAGATGTGTTTATTATTCAGTCCACAGGTCAACCTGCAGATAATTTAATTGAGTTGTTGATCATTATTGATGCAGCTAAACGTTCTTCTGCCGGAAGGATCACAGTCGTTTTGCCTTACTATGGTTACGCAAGACAAGATAGAAAAGACCAACCTCGCGTTCCTATTTCTGCACGACTCTTTATGGATCTTATTGTTAAATCCGGAGCAAACAGGATTATTGCTATGGATCTTCACTCTATGCAGATCCAGGGTTATGTTGACATCCCATTTGATCACTTATTTTCCCGCCCAGCGCTCATGAAATATTTTCGTAGCGAGGGAATGTTCGATGATCCGGATCTGATAGTTGTAGCACCGGATATGGGATCTGTAGCTCGCTCTCGCTCCATTGCTATGTATATGCAAAAGGAGCTGGCAATTATCGATAAGCGTCGTGTAGGACATAATGTGGCTGAAGCGATGAATGTTATTGGTAATGTTAAAGGCAAGAAATGCCTTATTATTGATGATATGGCTGATACGGCAGGTACAATGGTGGCTGCGGCAAAGCATTTAAAAGAAGAAGGTGCACAGGAAGTAAACTGTGCCTTTACTCATGCGGTACTTTCCGGTCCCGCAATAGAACGTTTGAAAACATCTGAGATCAGCAGGATCATTACAACGGATACCATTGCATTACCCGAAGAAAAGATCTTGCCAAACATGGAGATCGTTTCTGTAGCTTCTCTTTTTGCCTCATCAATTAAGAGATCTCATATGAACGAATCTATTTCGGATCTGTTTTACGAGTTTAATGTAGAAAGTTAAAAGGAGTTTTATAAAATGGCAGAAATCATTTTAAAAGCAGAAGTCCGAGAAGGACTTGGAAAAGAAGCGAGTAAAAAGCTTCGAAAATTGGGCAAGGTTCCAGCTGTTTTCTATCAAAAGCAAAAAGCACAGGCTTTGCTGGTAAATGAACGTGAGTTTTCTCAGGTTTTGCGCTCCGGTGAGCAATTGATCGAATTGAATATTGATGGCAAAAAGAAAAAAGCCCTGATCAAAGACATTCAGTATCATCCCGTAACAGAAGCATTTGTTCACGTAGATTTTCAAGGTGTAAGCATGAGCGAAATCGTTCTGGTTTCTGTTCCCTTGGATTTCATCGGAACACCCGCCGGTGTTCGAGAAGGTGGTCAGATCGAAGTGAATGTTCATGAGCTTGAAGTTAGATGTAAAGCTTCAGATATTCCAAATAACTTGGAAATTAATATCGAGGCTCTTGATATAGGTGATAACTTACACGTTGCAAGTTTAGATTTTGGTGATATTGAAGTTGTATCATCACCTGAATTATTAATTGCATCCGTTGTAGCACCTAAGCTCTTTGACGAAGACGAAGAGGAAGAAGTCGTTGAAGGTGAAGAAGGCGCTGAAGAAAGCGAAGAAGAAACAGAGGAATAATGACGTGAAAGCTGTAATCGGTTTAGGAAATCCCGGAGTACGTTATCGTCGTACCCGCCACAACATAGGCTTTGAGCTTTGCGAAGAATTGGTAAAGCGCTATGGACTTAAGTTTAAGATGGGTAAAGGTGATTATATCTATGCGATCTCTGAAGAACTGGATACGGTTTTTGCGAAACCTATTACTTATATGAATAACAGCGGCATAGCCGTCAAAGATATTGTAAAGCGATATAATGTTAATATGGAAGACCTCATGGTCATTTATGATGACCTAGACCTTATGCTGGGCCGTTTTAAGATCAAAAAAAGCGGTTCCGGGGGGACTCATAATGGGATGCGATCAATTATTCGGCATCTTAGTTCTGATGGTTTTCCTAGATTGAAATTTGGTATTGATGTGGATGGACGCAGAGAAAGCGGATCTTCCGTTGACTTTGTTCTTAGCAATTTTTCCCGTTCCGAAAAGGAAGAGGTTGAAAACCTCATACCTAAAGCCCTTAATGCGCTTGACTGTTACATTACAGAGGGACTGGAAAAAGCCATGAATACCTATAATTAACCTATTTAAGCTTACAAAAGGAGAAACAATTGAGATATTACGAAATGCTTTTCATTGTTCATCCCAATTATGAACAAGACAGAATGGACGCCATCCTTGATGATGTCAAGAAAGAGATTACCAGCAAAGGTGCTAAGATCTTAAAAACAGACAATTGGGGCAAACGCAAATTGGCCTATTTGATCAATAAACAACGCTACGGTTCTTATGTATTAATGTACTTTGAAGCCGATCCTGAAATGATTCAGGGACTTTACGAATGGATGGAAATTCAGGCACCTATTCTTCACCAGATGGTAATTCGTTTGGAAGAAAAGCCTGAAATTTCAGAAACATCTGAAAACCCGGATTCATCATATTCTTCATCAAGACCTTCTCGCACTCCCAGAGCTACTCCTGTAAAGGAAGAAGCTCCTAAAAAAGAAGTTGTAAAAGAAGAAAGCTCAAAAGCTGAAGTTGTTGAAGAGGTCAAGGAAGAACTTAAAGAGGAAGCAGTAGTTGAAGAAACAGCAGCTGAAGAAGTTGTTGAAGAAGAAACTAAAGTTGAAGCTCCTGCCGAAGAAACAGCAGAAGAAAAAGGAGAATAATAATGGCTTTTTCATCAAGAAAAAAGATTTGCAAATATTGCGAAAATAAAAAAAACACGATCGATTATAAAGATTACAAAAACTTGAAACGTGCTATCACCGAACAAGGCAAGATTATCCCTCGTCGTGTAACCGGAACTTGTGCAAAGCATCAGAGAGAATTGGTAAGAGCGATCAAACGTGCACGTAATATTGCTTTGATCCCATACTCATACGATGTAAAGCAAAACTAATAGGAGAACAACATGAAAGTTATTTTAAAAAAAGATGTAGAAAAACTCGGCCTTGCCGGTGATG
Organism: uncultured bacterium; assembly: GCA_964572745.1. Taxonomy (GTDB): domain Bacteria; phylum Fidelibacterota; class Fidelibacteria; order Fidelibacterales; family Fidelibacteraceae; genus M50B103. The sequence continues at coordinate 52,995 of CAZNFT010000005.1, read as the reverse complement.
TTGTTTTCGTAAAAGATGGTTATGCTCGTAATTATCTAATACCTAATGGATTAGTTATTTGCGCAACACGTTCTAACATGAAAATTGTTGAAGAATTACAGAAAAACGAAGCAAAAAAAGCAAAAAAAGCTGAAAATGCTTCAATGGCATTGGCAAAGAAACTTAAAGATATCTCTGTAACAGCTACTGTAAAAGTTGGTGAAGATGATAAACTATTTGGTGCTGTCACTTCTCAAACTATTGCTGAGCTTCTTGCTGAAAAAGGCTTTGAGATCAACAAACATGATATCATTTTAGACGAGGCTCTCAAAGAACTTGGTGTTTATGATGTGCCTGTTAAAGTTGGCTCTGGCTTAAAAGCTGAAGTTAAAGTCTGGGTCGTAAAAGAATAATCCTTTCTGACTAGAAATTGGGATTTATATAAATAGGGCTGAACAATGTTCAGCCCTATTCTATTTACAGTATATTTATGACCCGAAGTTTATGATCTATGTTTTAAGTTCCAATTCACTCTTATACCGTTTACGACAGTTAACTGTTTAGCGATTATCGTTCATTATTTTACGATTTACGCCTTACATTTTCCATCATCACAGAACTGATCAAATAATCAGCGCTCTTTCTGTTCAGGGCCAGAGGGATATTCTTAAGAACGCAGATGCGAATAAGTGTTTGTATGTCGTGTTCATGACCATGTGGAGTGCGGGCATCAATAAGAAAAAAGACCATATCGATCTTACCTTGAAGTACTTCACTGGCGATAACAATATCACCACCATCCGGTCCATGCCCCAAAGCTTTAATTTGTAAACCGGTTACATTGTTAACCGCTTCGGATGTTCCTTTTGTACCGACTAAGTTGAATTTAGCTAGTGTATCTTTATTAAAAACAGCCCATTCGAGAGCATCTTGTTTTCTTGCGTCGTGTGCAATAATAGCTAATGTTTTCATGATTTTCCTTTTAAAATATTGATTTCTAAGATAAAGATCTTTAGTTAATTATTATGCAAGAAATTAGCTTGATATGCTCAACTTTGCAAGGGAAAATCTTTAAGCAAATCGTTGTATTTATCTCTGATCATGCCTAGAATATTTAATAGAACCCTTTGCATAAGCTCCCATCTAAGCATTTGTGGAAACATTCCTCTTTCCTTTTTTTTAATCTTTTGCTAATAAGCCTTTATAAGTAGCGATATTTGTATCGAAAAGAGAAATTTTCTCTCATACATCAGATAGTGTTAAATAATGCAAAGGGTTCTAATAATAAAACAAGCATCTTGAAGAAAAATAGCGTATGTTAATTTTAAGTATATAGCAAATTATATTTCAATCAGGAGTTAATATCTCTCATTGGATTACAGTTTTTGAACTGAGATAATTTGTTTTATATCAAAAAATATTTTAGGAGATATAATGTATAGTTTTAAATTGGGAGTTGTAGGTACTTCAAGAAAAGAAGATGAAAAGCGAGTTCCGATCCATCCTGAACATCTTAGTCGACTTCCGGAAGAAATACGCAAACGATTAATATTTGAAAAGGGATATGGCATTCCCTTTAGCTTGGATGATAATTTTTTTATTAAAGAGGCCGGGGGAGTTGCAACTCGCCATGAATTATTAGCTGACATTGCTTCGGTTATTATTCCTAAGCCCATGCCAGCTGATCTGCAAGAAATTCGTGAAGGCGGGTTAATATGGGGCTATCCGCATTGCGCTCAACAAAATGATATTACTCAATTGGCTATAGATCGTAAATTAACCCTTATTGCTTTTGAAGATATGTTTATTTGGTCTCCGACAGGTTATGTAGGTAGGCATACATTTTATAAAAATAATGAGATGGCAGGTTATTGTGCAGTTATTCATGCCTTACAGTTAAAGGGAATTGATGGACATTATGGTAATCAGAGAAAAGTGATTATTTTTAGTTTTGGTGCCGTCAGTCGCGGAGCTATTTATGCACTTAAAGCTCATGGATTTAGAGATATTACAATTTGTATTCAGAGACCGGATCATGAAGTTCGTGAAGAAATTCTTGATGTACATTATGTTCGTATTCGTGAAGGTGTAAATGATGAGGCCAGAATTGTTACAGTAGAACGTGATGGTACAGTAGAGCCTTTGTCCAAATTAATTAGTGAATCTGAGATTATTATTAATGGTATCTATCAGGATACTGACCATCCGATTGATTTTGTGACCGAAGAAGAAAAAGATATTTTAAAACCGGGGACTTTAATTATTGATGTTAGTTGCGATGAGGGGATGGGATTTTATTTTGCAAGACCTACAAGCTTTAAAGATCCAATACTCCAGATCGATGGTATTGATTATTATGCCGTAGATCACACGCCGAGTTATTTTTGGGAAAGCGCTTCAAGGTCAATATCTGCTGCCCTAATTGTTTACTTACCGGTAATTTTAGGAGGTCGTGAAAGTTGGATGAAAAATTCCACAATTCAGAAGGCAATAAATATCGATGCCGGTATAGTTAAAAAAGAATCTATTTTAACTTTTCAGAATCGCATGCCAGATTATCCGCATGATTTAATAAATAGTCAAAACACGCGGATCTTTCCCGAATGATGATGCGGTATTTAAAATTATCTACTTGGGATTGATGAAGGCGTCGAGGAAATGGCACCGACCTGTCCACAACTGGAAGGCGGCATTGAATCACTTTACTATACTTTTTGAAGTGCGTATGAGGAACTATGATTGAAAGACTGTTTACACAAAACTATGCACATGCCACCCTTCCATCTTCGCCAAGGCTACTATGGACATGTTATACGTCGCGGTAATCTATAATTTAATTTTTTTCTTCTTTTTGCCCTTTGTCCCTTTGTGGTACTTTAACATACGATCTTAGCGGCTTTGTGTGAGCCTTATTATATTTTTTGTGTCTTAATAATCTTTGTGTCTTGGTGTGAGGTAATTTCTCCGCAATATTACTTTTAAACCTCTTTACATTTGCGTAAATTTCCTAGGTATAAATTCTAAGTGGAGGAGACTGATCAATGCCGGCGTATATTGTAATGGGAGCACAGTGGGGTGATGAGGGCAAGGGAAAGATCGTAGATGTTCTTGCCGAAAAAATGGATATTGTTGTACGTTTTCAAGGTGGAGCGAATGCAGGTCATACTGTTATTCACGGAGATAAGAAATATATAACCCATATAATTCCATCCGGCGTTATTTCGGGTAGGTCCATCAATATTATCGGGAACGGTTGTGTTGTAAATCCCATAACTTTACACGAAGAAATGGAAGCCCTTAAATCGCAGGGCATTGTTTTTACACCTGAAAAATTTATTATTTCATCTTCTGCTCACATGGTATTACCTATCCATCAATACTTGGATAAAGCGCTGAATGAAAAGATTGGAACGACTGTTCGAGGTATTGGGCCGGCATATACCGATAAAGTTCAAAGAACCGGTATCCGCTGGGAATCTGCTTGCGACGGTAGCTTTGAAAAGCTTTATCGCGAACATCTCGATTTTGTTGAAAAAGTATATGCAATTGTTGATAAAGATGAAATGAACTCCCTGAGAAGTGGAGTTAAGGATCTTGTATTGGCCGTTGAACGTATGGCTCCTTTTGTTCGTGATGCTCGCTCTTTGATCGATGAAGCTGCTAAAAATAACAGTAAGATACTTTATGAAGGTGCTCAGGGGACTTTTCTGGATATTGATCATGGGACTTATCCCTTTGTTACATCTTCCAATACCAGCATTGGCGGCGCCTATACAGGAACCGGCGTTTTTCTCGATTTTGATAAACGGATCGCCATCATGAAATCTTATACAACCCGCGTGGGTGAAGGTCCTTTTCCAACCGAACTCTTTGATGCCAATGGAGAGAAACTCCGCGTAAATGGAAATGAGTTCGGAGCAACGACCGGTCGATCAAGACGCTGTGGTTGGTTGGATCTTGTTTTGCTTAAAGAATCATGTATGATCAACGGATTTAATTACATTGTTTTTTCTAAAATAAGTTGTCTTTCAGGTTTTGAGACCCTGCAAGTTGCTGTTGACTATAATCCTGATGGGAATCCTGTGTACAAGTCTTTTCCAGCCTGGGATGAGGATGTTACCGGCTATACAGAATATGAAAAACTTCCGGAAAATTGCCGCAAATATATTGAGTTTGTAGAGGATTATCTGGGTGTTCCTATTGGTATTGTTTCAACAGGTCCGGATCGCGACCATGTAATCCAACGCAGACCAATTTTTGCTTAAGAAATAGATTCAGATCGATTTATTGAGACTTTGTAGCTTTATTGTAAATTTTTATTTAAGCTTTTCTTCAGCTACAAATTTCCTGTATGGATTTAGACCGTCGAATACATACTTGTGTTTTATTTCATTATCTATATAATATTCAGCCATGAGCTTGCCTAATCCCGGACCTAACATAAATCCCTGACCGCACATTCCAACTGCCAGAAGATTATTTTCCATTTTATTGCTCATACCAACAAGAGGAAAACCGTCGGGTGTCATAGGATATAATCCACGCCAGGTCCGACGAACATATAAGTTTCTGAGTCGTGGATATATTTCTATCATGCGTTTTACGACCTGAGGTAAAAAGGCGGAGGTGCTATCACGATCTGTTCCGCTGATAGGAGGCAGGGGCGTAATGCAAAAGATGATCTGTCCTTCGCGATTTTGGTAGAAATAATAATTCTGAGACTCTGCAACAGGGCGGATGTCCACGATCATAGGATCAAAAAAGGATTTAACCGGCTGAGTGATCCCGGCTTCGTGAGATTCAGGGAAAACAGGGATATCTTCCCCACTCATTTTAGCAATGTCTTTAGCATAAGCTCCGGCACAATTAATGATCATTCCTGCGGAATACTCATTCTTGTTAGTCACGACTTTATTGATCTTTGTTCGATCACATTTCATATCAACAACAGATTCCCGGAAAAAATATTCGGCACCGGCTTTTCGACTTAGCTGATAGTATGCATCCGCAAGCATCATGGGTGAAGCAGAGCCATCGCCGGGCGAATACGTGCCACCACGTAAATTTTTAGTATTGATCCCCGGTATAAGTGTCTCAGTTTCTTTTGGGCTGATCCAGCTAATATTAACTTCTAATTGATGCTGGATCTTGAGTAATTCTTTTAAAGTTATTTCATCTGCTTTGGTATAAACGGGGTAAAAATAGCCACCCTGTTTCCATTGGACATTGTAGCCATGCTTTTTTTGCATACTAGAAACAAGTTCAATGCTTTTTAATGAAATAGCGATTTTTGAGGGATCTGAATGTGTAGCTCGAATTCCGCCGATGGCGCTTTTATTTTCTCCCTGACCCGGAGAAGCTTCTTTATCGATAACAGCGACTTTCAGACCTCGTTTAGCGAATTCATAAGCTGTTGCTAATCCAATGGAACCTGCTCCAATCACAAGAATATCATAATTTTTCATATCAGCTCTCGTTAATCTCTTCGTTGATCAGTGCCTGTAGAGGGATCTCAACTGAACTTGGCCTGGGTCGTGGCAGATAAACATCTTTAAAGTCTATATCCATACTTTTAAAGATCCTAGGAAGAAGTAAACTACAATTATTACCGCCGCAAGCACCCATGCCTACACGGATATTTTTCAGTTGATTTATATCGCGTACCTTATGTTCAAGAATGTAATCTTTGACTTCTTTTACGGTGAGCATTTCACAGCTGCAAACAATGGCATTATCAGGAAAGTAATTTATGGAAGCATCTTTTTCAGCTTTAATGATCTGTTTATCCTGAATTCTAATCCCGGCGATGATCTTAGCATTTTTCAATGAACACCGGAGGCTTAGAAGTGTTGTCCGTGTTTTTTTATCGAAACGAATTTTGAGTACTTCGCCATCTTCAAGGTAATCACCATTGATATTGCAGAGTGCCAATTTCTTGCCTGCTTTAAAATCTACAAGAAATTCATAGGGCAACACGATCTCGGCTTCTGTTCCCGAGATCTTTTTTGCCAGAGAAATAGCAAGTCCCGGGCAAATTGTTACACATTTCATGCAGCCAATACAGTCACCATGATATTCGGGTACATCCATAATATTTCCTTTGCGTTTATGCAAAGAAATGGCATTGACAGGACAAATGGTTTCACAGGGATTACAAGGGATCTCTTGCAGGCAATGGATCATTGGTTGATACTTTTCAGTAAGCGGAATATTTTGCTTGGGATAAATATTTCCGGGGTGAGACTTTAAAATTTCAGCTTTACAGTAAAGATCTTCATCGATTTTGATATTCTTGCCTAGTTTCTTAGCCATTTGAAGACCGGCAATATGACCACCGAACATGGCAGAAGAAGCTTCGGCGATCTCATCGGCATCACCGGTTTTTACTGTTGGAAAAGCGAATTGCTCCGCCATATTAAAAAAACTATCAATGGGAGCAAGGCCTACTGCAATAAGCAAAGTATCGACTTTAAAAGTTTTGGCTGTCTCAAGAATTGGCCTATTATTGTCGTTGATTTTAGCAATAGTGATCTTCTGAAGTTTATCATCACCTTCGGCATGGAGAATTGTGTGTTTCATATATAAAGGAACACCCATGCGCTTGATCTTATCGGCATGTACTTTATAAGCACTGGGTTCAGGAAGAATATCACAGATACCTTTGACTTTTATTCCAGCCTGTAAAGCATGATAAGCAGAGATCAGACCGACATTTCCAGAACCAACAATAAATATTTCATCCGAAGATTTAACCAGGTCGCGATTGACAAGAGTTTGAAAGGCGCCGGCACCATAAACACCGGGTAAATGATTTCCCGGGAAAATAAGAGAGCGTTCTCTGGCACCTGTAGAGATAATTATTCCCTTAAAATCCACTAAATGATAGGCCTTATTCTCGACAAAAAGACCTGCCTTTTTATCTTTAAAAATGCCTGCGACCATGGTATCGCACATGATTTTTATATTTTTATGTGCTTTGATCTTATTTTCAAGGATCTTTGCAATTTCATGTCCACGGGTTCCGGCATAACAATCTTTCTTTGAGCCGAAAAATTTATGTGTTTGTAATAAAAGCTTTCCACCTAAGTTGGACTTATCATCGACTAGAATAATCTTGAAATCCATCTCCGCCAGCTCTAATGCAGCTATAAGTCCCGAAGGACCACCACCTACGACGAGTACATCACAAGAATGATGGATGTTACGGTGATCTCTAAGTTCATGATCTTTAATGGGAAGTTCGGACAGACCTTCTAGTCTGCGTATATCCATGCCTTCTTTTAAAGGAGTGACACAAGATTTCATAGGCATGCCATTGATCAGCACAGTGCAATGAGAACATTGTCCATTGGCACAAAAAATACCCTGAGCGGCATTGTTTTTATGGTGATGAGAAAAAACGTGTATATTATTGGCAATTAAAGCCGAAGACACTGCCTGGTCCTTAATACCTTGATATTTTTCCCCATTGAAAAGAAAGTGAACGAGTTCACTTTCTTTTACCTGAAGAATTGGGTGATCGAATAATTTTCGCATTGCTTACCTTAAAAAATCACAATAATTTACTCATAAATTGTCCATTAGTCCTAATATTTTTTATACAGTTAAAAGATCAAGAAGCTCGCAAAAATACTTCAACATAATCCGATTTATAAAGTTTGGCTCAAACTCGCAAAATTTTTGAGCCAAACTTTCTCCCCCGTGCATCTAAATCTTGGTGACATTGCCGCCTAAGCTGAGCTTCTCGTTTCTAAGTATAATTAAATGACAAATGTAAAAACAGTTATGGAAGCCTAGAGTTATACTTATCTGGGAATGCTCTTTATCAGTTTCCTTTAGTTTTATAGCTAAAAAGTCGGAAAAAGAGTGAAAAAGCGAATAGAATAGCATGAATTGGTAAAAAAAAACTTATAAAATGACGAAAAAACATCTATATTTAATAAGTATGTAATATATACCTGATAGGAAATAGAATGCAGACTAAGAAGAGTTTACTAATTATTGAACAAGATTCGCGTCGCGCATTAGAAATTAAACACGACGTGCACACTCTTTTCAATAATATTCATACAGTAAATTCAATTTTAGAAAGCGTACCGGCTATAGATAACAACAATTATGATGTCCTGATTGTAAATCCATTTTTTTCTGATGGACATGGTAGAACATTTGTTGAAGAACTTCATAAACAAAATAAACTTGCCAATACTCCCATTATTGTTGTTTCTTCTTTACCGGCTCAATGGGTAAAAGAAGATTTTTATTCTCAGGGAGCAAATTCGTATTTTGAAATGCCCTATGATAAAGATGAATTTTATCAAACACTTAAGGATATTCTTCAGCGAGTTCCAAAATACCCGGCCATTGATGGCAGTAATGCCATTACAGGTTTTTCTTCTCGCGAAAAATTTGAACAGGATTATTTACTCGACCAAAAGATAGTAGCTACAAGCGATAGAGAAGGTATACTTGGTGTAATTTCACCGGATGGTATTGATAATATTATTCGTGATCATGGTTTAGAAACCGGAGATATGCTCTTGGGGGAAACTGCACGATTAGTAAGAGAAATGTGTTGTGACGACTTGCAGGCAGTTTCTTGGACTCATCGTAGCATTGTCTTTGCAATCATGGATAAACCCCTGGATGTGGTCCAAAACGGCTTAGAAAATTTACGCCAAAAATATATGCAAAATATGAAGCTTATTACTAATAATGAAAAATCTCCGGGGTTTCATGCAATTCTCAGTCCAATATTAGCAGAAGTGTCTTTAGAAGAGCGTCTTTCATTAATGTTCAATAAACTGCTTAATATTGCTAAGGATCCCAATGAAGCGCCCATTCAATTCATATCCTTGATAAAATCCAGCAAAAAACATATTCTTATTTCAGATCCCGATGAGGTTTCTTGTTCCTTAATTAAGCACCGCACTAAGCGAGATGGATATATTCCAACTTGTTTTTCACATATATCTGAAGTCTTTACCAAAGTGGGCACCGATGATATAGCTGCAATTTTAGTAGATACAATGGCTAGGGGTGGCGGTATTAATATGGTCAAGGAGATTAAAAGTTTTGCTCAACTAAAAGATGTACCTGTAATAATCATGAGTCGATTTGGCCATGAAAATGAAATTGCAGATGCTTTTGATGTTGGAGCGCAAGATTATTTATTAAAGCCTTTTTCAATGGTAGAGCTATCTTCACGAATTAAAAAGCTAGAAAATTGATAATGAAATTATGAACAAAATATTGACATATCCGGCACAGTTACTAGACCAACAGAACCAACTTTCTATTGTTGTGGTCTATTTAGTTCTTTTCTTGATTCTGCTTTTTATTTTGATCACTTTTTCTTTAATTATTGTTACATCCTTTCTTCGTATTAAAAATATTACCAAAGCCTATTGGCAAAAAAAACTGTATGCACATTGGGATTCTGTATTTCTTGCACTTATTGATGAAAAAATTTCTTGCAAAGAGGCTTTTGATAAAATTAGACGTCGTGATAGTATTGCTTATTTAATGTACTTAGAACGATATATCTCCATGCTAAAAGGCAGGGAAAAAGTTCATTTGGTCGCTCTTGGACGAATGTCTTCAGAAAAACTGCATCGTTTGGTCAATAGTTCCCAACGAAGGCGGAGATTATACGGCATTCATTTTTTGTCGCTTTTCCATCCTGAGGAACAAATAAGTTATTTGCGTTATGATAAAAACGATATTGAGTTTTCCCTGACGATGATCAGGGAGTTGATAAAAGTGGATAAGTATGAGATCAAGGAGCAATTGCTCAGGATTTTATTTAAGTTTAGGTATGTAAGTCCTGTTTATTTGAGTATAATTATGGCAGAGATGGGGTCAGAGATCATACCCCTATTGGTTATGGTCATTGAATATGAAAGGAATGATCCATTTAAACAGATGGTAGCAATGGAAGCTTTAAGACGTCTGCATTATTCCAAGGGAGCGGAGCTTTCCAAATATTTATTGGAAAATACCATGTATCCTCTGGTAGCTATTTCTTGTTTAAATTTTATTGAGGATATGGGTGATGAGTCGCATCAACATATTGTAAAACTGTATATGAAACATTCTAATCCATTAGTACGTTCAGCAGCGGCTCAGGCTTATATTGCTATTACTCCAAACTTATCAGAGAAGGATATCATAGCTTTCTTTGATGATGAATCTGTAGTTGTGGCTGTTAAAGCGGCCAGAAAATTAAAGGATAAAGATCTTTTACCTTATGTTTCTGTGGGTAAGATGGATTATTTAAAATGGGGTATTGTATATAAAAGAATGGTGTTCTAATGGAAAAATTTTTCAGTCAAATTATTTTTTGGTTTAATATTGTTGTGTTTTTTTATTTTGTAACACTTAATATCTGGTATTTTACTCTAAGTATTTTAGCTTATCGCGGTTTAAAAAAATATATGTTGCGCTTAAGTGTGGTGAATCCTAATGATAGATTGTTGAATCGAAGTTTACCACCGGTAACCTTATTAACTCCCGCCTTTAATGAATCTGAAAATTGTATTTCTTCTGTTAAAAGTCAAATGAAGATACAGTATCCCGATATGAGGGTTCTTTTTATCAACGACGGCTCAACAGATGATACACTCGAGAAAATGATCAAAGAATTTGAAATGGTGCCGGCCTTTTTACCACAGACGTCATTTTTAAAGACACAGGCCGTTAAAGAAATATATCGTTCTGCGACCAAATCTAATCTTTGGTTGATAGATAAAGAAAACGGGAAAAAAGCCGATGCATTGAATGTGGGCATCAACTATTGTCAGACACCTTTGTTTTGTGCCATTGATAATGATTCGATGCTGGAAGAAGATTCTATTGCTCGCGTAGTAATACCTTTTATTGAAGATACCCGAACCATTGTTTCCGGTGGTATTATTCGAATGGCAAATGGATGTACTTTTGAGGATGGTCATATTACTAAGGTGGGACTGCCCAAAAATATTCTCGCAAAATTTCAGGTGATGGAATATCTTAGAGCATTTTATGCCGGTCGAATGGGCTGGGATGTACTAGATGCATCATTAATTGTATCGGGTGCTTTTGGCGTTTTCCGTCACTCAATTGTGGTAGCTGCAGGTGGTTACCGGAGCCAAACCATTGGTGAGGATATGGAATTGGTTGTTCGCCTCCATAAATATTGTGGTGATAATAATATTCCTTACAAAATCCGTTTTGTACCGGATCCTGTTGCCTGGACAGAAGGTCCTACAACAGTGAGAACTTTGGGGAGACAGCGAGATCGCTGGCAACGCGGACTTATTGATTCTATCATGCTTCATATTTCGATGTTATTCAGACCGCGGTATAAAAAAGTAGGTATGATCGCCATGCCATTTTATTTTTTCTACGAAATGTTAGGTCCTCTAATTGAAATGCTAGGTTACCTTCTTTTCTTTTTTCTTATTATTATTGGCCGTGCTTCGTCACTTTATATGATTACATTCTTTTTGGTGGCTGTTATTTTGGGCATGTGTTTATCGGTCTTTTCTTTGGTGCTTGAAGAACTGAGCTTTCACCGCTATCCGAAATTTTCGGATCTTTTGAGATTAATGGGAATTGCTCTTATTGAGAATTTAGGATATCGCCAATTGACTTCTTGGTGGCGAATCAAAGGAACTTGGTCTTATGTGAGAAAAAAACAAAATTGGTATTAATATGAAAAAGATTTTTTTGGTAATTTTAGTCTTATTTACGTTTCTATCTGCTGCCTCAGATTATGAAAGTCAATTTGAAGCAGGTAGAAAATTATATTATGCGGGCAATAAGGATGAAGCTCTGGAAATATTTCAGGAGATCATTAAGGAAAATCCTGATGATGTTGATGCTTACTTGTTTCGTGGGAATATTTTTGCTCAATTAGGCTATTATGAAATAGCTATTGGTGATTTTACTCATGTTCTTCTTTTGGCCCCTTTATATTTAGATGCACTTATATCAATGGCAAAAAGCTATTATTGGTTAGGTGATTATGAAAATGCGAAATTAAAAGTGCTTGATTGGATATCAAGGGAACCTGAAAATCCAGAGGCCTATATTTTAGCAGCAGAAGTAGATATTGCATCTTATAATTTTGTTTCGGCAAGACATTACCTGGAGCTTGCAAGTAAATATGGTGCAGATCCTAAGAAGATCGAAGAATTACTGAAAAAAATAAATATGCCCATAATAAAAACTGATTGGTCGCTTGGTGTTTTTTATGAATATCTTTTTTTAAATACGGAAGCTCCGGATTGGAAACATTTTAAAGCTTTTGTAGAACACGATTTTAAAAAAATTCTTGTATCAGCCGAATTCTCACGCTACTCCAGATATGATCTTCATGATAATGCCCTGGCTATTGATGCCTACTTTGATGTCTGGGAAAAAGCTTATATGAATACTCGTTTGCAATTTGGACTTTCAGGCGAATTTTTGCCGGTTTTTGATATGACAGTTGAATTATTTCAGGCATGGGGAACTCGTTGGGAACCGGCTATAGGTTACAGAATGATGAACTACGATTCTATAGCAGCTCATATTCCCTCAATAGCCATTGCGACATATCTTGGAGAATTTTATATTAGAGATAAGCTATCTTTTATTTATAGCGGAAGAAGTAGCTGGCAAAACCAGTTCACACTTAGATATTTTATAGATGAACTCAATACCTATCTGCAGTTAATGTCTGTAATAGGTACTGATTTTAATGCTTTTAATAATGAGTGGACAAACAGTACTTCATTGGCTTTTAGTGGCTCTTGGGCAATAAATAAGAATTATCTTTTAAGCGGCGTACTTTCCTGGACTAAAGATGCATATAATACACAGCGAACAGGCGGGTCAGTGGGCTTAAGTTATTGCTGGTAAGCAGATCGACCATAAAGACAAGATTATTCCCCGATATTCAAAAGGGCTGAGCTATGTTCAGCCCTGTTTTTTTTAATTTAAAACTGTGGGTGACTTTCTATTCTTGCCTTGTAAAAAAATCTCAATTATGTTAGATTCCGATGAATTTTATAAACACAGCGGAGGGAACAGATGATCACAAAAGAAATGGCATTACGATATCACGCAGAACCGGTAGCCGGGAAATTAACTGTCAGAGCCAGTAAAAGGTGTCAAACACAAGAAGATCTGAGTTTGGCCTATACACCTGGAGTTGCAGATCCTTGTTTGGAAATTGAAAAAAATCCCGAAGATGTATATAAGTACACTAATAAAGCTAATCTTGTTGCCGTAATCTCAAACGGAACCGCAGTATTAGGTTTAGGTGATATTGGCCCCCTAGCAGCAAAACCCGTTATGGAGGGAAAGGGTGTTTTGTTTAAACGTTTTGCCGACATAGATGTTTATGATATAGAATTGAATACAAAAGATCCCGATGAGATCATCACTATAGTTAAAGCTATGGAAGCAACTTTTGGTGGAATCAATCTCGAAGATATCAAAGCTCCTGAATGTTTTTATATAGAACAAAAATTAATTCATGAGATGAATATTCCGGTTTTTCACGATGACCAACATGGAACGGCAATTATTTCGGGAGCCGCACTATTAAATGCTTGCGAGATTCAGGGCAAAGATCTGAGTAAAGCAAAAATTGTGATATCGGGGGCCGGTGCAGCTGCTATTTCTTGTGCTAAACATTATGAAGTTTTGGGCGCAAAGCATGAAAATATCATGATGTGCGACAGCAAGGGTGTTATACATAAAGATCGTGAAGCCCAATTAGATGATATAAAAAAAGAATTTATGTCCAATGCTAAAGCTAAAACCCTGGAAGAAGCCCTGGAAGATGCTGATATATTCATGGGATTGTCTGTGGGCGGTCTGCTTAGCGGAGATATGATAAAAAAGATGGCTAAAAAACCGATTTTATTTCCTATGGCAAATCCTGTGCCTGAAATTGATTATGAAGCTATTTTACAAGTCCATCCTGATGCTATTGCCGGAACAGGACGCTCAGATTATCCAAATCAAGTGAATAATGTCCTCGGTTTTCCTTTTATATTTAGAGGAGCATTGGATGTGCAAGCCTCTGAGATAAATGAGGAAATGAAAGTTGCCGCCACGCGGGCTTTGGCAGATCTTGCAAAAGAAGATTGCATAGAAGAAGTTTCAAGAGCATATGAAAATGAGACTTTTAGTTTTGGGCGGACATATGTCATCCCTAAGCCCTTTGATCCTCGAGTTTTGATCAATGTATCTTATGCTGTTGCTGAAGCCGCAATTCGCAGTGGCGTTGCCAGAAAAAAAATTGATCTGAAGAATTATCAAAATGAGCTTAAACAGCGTTTAAATAATATTCGAAAATTATAGGCCATTTATTGTTTTTAATTGATCGGAATTCTCTCTATAATAAGTATTAAGACTTAAATGTAAATAAAAAGAACACAGAATGATCAAAAAAACCAAGGATCAGTATAAGCAAAGCAAATATTCACATTGTTGTGGCAGAAAAGTTCTATTATTATGTTTTCTGTTTTTGTTTTCGACTGGCACACTGTTTGCAGATCTCTTTGAAAAGAAGATCGATGAACAAGTAGGGGGTCTTTCTAATGTAAAGAAAGTCTTGATTATTAATTCCTATCATCAGGGGCACTATTGGACTGATAGTGTAACACGCGGAATATTAGAAACATTGAAGTCCAGTAAATATGATTTTGAATTTCATATTGAAAACATGGATACTAAGCGAATATATAATGCAGCATCTTCGAGAAGAATTCTTTCGAGCAAGCTGGATTCCTATCCTGAAGGGTATTTAGACCTGATTATTGTTTCAGATGACAATGCTTATGAAGTATTATCACTCTTGGATTACAGTAAATATAAAATTCCCATTGTTTATTGTGGGCTTTCCAAAGAATTAGATGTAAATCTTGATTCATCTGAAGTGCTTGTGGGTGTAGATGAATATTTACCATTTAAAGAAAATATTGATCTGGGTCTTAAATTATTTCCTGCTACAGATAAGCTAGTTATTATTACAGATAATTCTACAACAGGAAAATTACAGCGAAAACTTGTCGAAAAAGCATTAAATCAAATAGAAATTGACCCCGGACTTGAGGTTGTCTGCTTGGATGCTTTAGATGGAATGAATACAATTGAGATGATGAAATATCTTTCTGATCTTCCTGAAAATGCATTTGTGATCTTATCTATCTGGCAGATTGATGGAGATGAACGATTTTGGGATCCTATAAAATATTATCCTGAATATGCTAAAGTGAGCGCTGCTCCAATTCTAACAGTTGCAGATCTGGGTGTAGAGAATGCTTTTTTAGGTGGTTTAGTAACACAGGCATATAAACAAGGAGAATTAGCAGCTGAACTAGGACTCCGAATATTTGATGGTGAAGTTATAGCCGATATTCAAAGGGTAAAAGGTCCAAACAAATATATATTTAATTCTCAGGAATTAAGGCGTTGGGGAATATCTAAAAAACAGCTTCCTTCAGAGGCTGTTATTGTTAATAAAACCTTGAGAGTATATGATGAATTTCGATTTTTCTTTTTTCTGACCTCTGCTTTGATCTTAATCCTATTTGTTTTGTTTTGGGTTTTATTTATCTACCATATTCGCTATAAATATTATATAAAACAGGGTGCGGAACTTGCATATAAAACAAAATTATATTCCGAACGGTATCGCTTAATGTTCGAAGACTCTAATTTGGCTATTGTTATTTTTGAACTTGAAACCGGAAAGGTAAGAGCATATAACGATAAGGCCCAAAAATTATTCGAGATACCTAAAAATGAATTTGATGCTTTCACTCTTATAAATTATTTACCAAAATATGAAGAGCTTTCAAAGGATATTGAGACTCTTGTTAAAGAACCGCTGGATATTAGCTTATGGAAATGGGATGGTTCTCTCTTTTATGCACAGGTAATTCTTAATCTTCTTGATGAAGAAGATATGACAATTGTTTATGCCATTATCAATGATGTTACTTTAAGAAAAAAACAAGCTGAAGAAATCCGTGTCAGCAAGGAAAGACTAAGCGAATCTTTATTGAATTCCAAAAGTTCATATTGGGAATGGGATTTAGTGAGTGATCTTGTTTATAAGGATGAGAATTTTTGGGTAGCACTTGATATAGATCCAGAGAATATTAATAAAGAGCCATCTCCAGCAAGCTATTATTTAAGTTTTATACATCCTGACGATTTAGAAGTTATAGGGAAAAAAGTAGAAAGTGGAAAGCGCGGAGAAAGTGATAATTTTCAATATGAATTAAGAGTGTGCCAGCCCGGAAAAGTAACCTGGCTTGAAGTTCGTGCGTATTTTACTAAAAAGGATAAAAAAGGTAAGCCGACCGCTATGCATGGGTTTATTATGAACATTGATGATCGTAAACTTGCCGAACAAGAATTAATTAAGGCCAAAGAAAAAGCGGAAGAATCCGATAAATTTAAATCTTCTTTTATTTCTAATATTTCTCATGAGATCAGAACTCCCTTAAATGGAATTGTAGGTTTTTCAAATTTATTGGGACGCGATAATCTTTCTTTAGAAGATAAACGAAAATACCTGACTTTTATTAATAAGAATAATGATCTTTTATTGAAATTGATCAATGACATTCTTGAAATATCAAAAATTGAATCAGGTGCCTTACTTATCAAGAAGGAATCTTGTAATTTAATAGATTTTTGCAAAGATATTCTTGAACAAGAAAAAAGAGACCTTAAGCCTACACTTACACTGTCCTTGAGCGAAGTTCATAATATCAATGTACAAACGGATAAAAAAATATTATCCGAAATTGTGAGGAATTTAATTTCTAATGCTAAAAAATTTACAGAGGAAGGTCGTATAGAATTTGGCTTTAAGTTAATAGACGATTTTATCCAATTTCATGTTAAAGATACCGGAATAGGTATAGAAAAAGATATGCAGGAAAAGATTTTTGAACGCTTTTTTCAGGTAGATGCCTTTGATACAGGCACAGGACTTGGATTAGCGATCACGAAAAGTGCTGTTGAAACCATGGGTGGAAAAATATGGCTGGAGTCAACTTTTGGCAAAGGAAGCACATTTTATTTTACCATGAAGTATGAAAAAGCCAAGATAAATATGCTTGATGTTGAACCGGGTGAACATTTAAAAAAACATGAGATCCTCAAGACTGAAAAGAATAAAACGATTTTAATTTTAGAAGCCGATGAAAGCACCTTTATTCTTTTAAATGTTATTCTAAATGTAAAATATAAGGTCATCCGGTCAATAGATATTAAAAGTATGAAAATAAATATTCGTCGATATGTTCCTGATCTGATCATTGTAAATATGGGAACAGATGATCTTTCTATAGATCAGATCAAAAAAGATCATAAAGATCTGCCCCTAATTGGTATCTATGAGCACAGTGATGCAGTTTTTACCAATAATAATCTAGATGATGATTTATTAACATATATCACAAAGCCCATTAATGTTAAAGTTCTGATGGATGTTTTGGATAGAGAATTAAACTGATTACATACCTAATTCATCTGCTATCGAAGACATTGCATCTATAGAAAGTGTGATGAACTCATTGAGTTCCATATTTGCATGATCTGCTGCTTCTCTGATTAGATCTCTATCTACTTTTGCGGCAAAGGCAGGAGATTTAAATTTTTTCATAATGGATTTTGTTTTAAGACCCTCGATTTTTCCGCCGGGTCTGAGAATAACATAAGCGGAAATAAGTCCCGTAAGGGTTTCTGCCCCGGATAGAATGAAATCCAGTTGACTTATACGCTTGTAGCCGTGATCTCCAAAACCCTCAACATGAGCCATGATAGCCTGAAACAACTCCGGAATATCGTAGCCTTCATTTTTAAGAATATCGACTGTACGACTTCCATGTCTGTTCATGTTGCCATTTATCTCATCAAGGTCCAGATCATGTAGAAGTCCGCAAATACCCCAGAAGTCTTCATCTCCGCCAAGTTTTTTTGCCATGGCTTGCATGATTACCTCGCTTTCGCGCGAGTGAAGTCGTAGATAGTCAGTTTTTAAATGTCTCTCCAATAGTTCAAGTGCTTCCGGCCGTGATATTGATTTTTTCATGATCAGCTCCTTTATTATAAAAAAATACACCATAATTATTAAAAGAACCCTTAGTATAAGCTCTCATCTAAGCATTGGCGGATAAAACTCCCTTTTCTTTTTTAAGGCTTTTGCTAATATTCCATGATAAGCAGCCATATTTGTATCGAAAAGAGAAATTTTCTCTCACAAATCAGACAGTGTTAACTTATGCAAAGGATATGAAAGAGGAAAAGAGATTTTTTTAGTCTAAGAAATTAAGTTTCGCCAGCTAAAATTAATTACTGTTTGCGAATGCCTGAGAAAAATTGCAAATTATTAGCATATTTTTGGGTATAAATAGTATAAAGGTTTTATATGAAACGAATTCTTGCAATGCTTACTGTCATCCTTCTTGTTAGCTCTTGCTCAAGTTCAATGCCGGAATGGTATCGTGATAGAGATAATTATTTTCCTGAGAGTGACTATCTCTGGGCCAAGGGTTGGGGGGAGACTCCTGAGAAAGCAATTGAAGATGCCATAATCGAACTTTCGAGGATCTTTGGAAATAAGCTAAGTGTTGAAAAAAATGTTCTGGAGCGCTACGAATCAATATCTGATTCAAAAGATCAGGATATGTATGAAAGTTATTATGAGTTTTCCACGGAGTTCGCAACATTTGTTTCAAATCAAAATCTGGTAAATGTCCGCTATAAAGATCCTGTCCGCGAAGGTAGGAATAAAACATATTTTACCATTGCTTATCTTGAACGCGATAAAACGGCAAGTATTTTAATGAATAAACTAGCAAGAATAGAAGAAGATGTAGAGTTTAATTTAAAAGCCGGCAAGAATAGCCATGATCTCCTTGAAAAATATCGTTTTCTGAATACTGCCTGGTTGACTTCAGCTAAGGCCACGATGTTGCAAGAACAGCTGGATGTATTAGCTCCGGGAATAAAAATAAGAATGAAATACAAGCTTGATGAACTGGCACAAATGAAAGATAAAGTGGCTGAACAGATCTCTTTCAATATTCGCGGAAAAAACATTTCGGATCGTCAAATAAAACAAGCCTTAGGCAAGGTGATCAATGATAATGGTTTTAAGCTTGTTGATACTGAGGCCATGATGACCCTTGTTTATTCTGTAAACATGGAAGAACTTGATTTGCATCGTGATAAGCTTGTATTTATTGCGTGGAATTTTGATATAAAGCTTAGTGACTGGAAAAAACAGACCCTCTTGTCTTTGTACAAGCAGGGGAAAGAAGGCTCTTTGGACATTTATAATGCAAAAACACATGCTGTTAAACATATTCAGGATTATATCGATACGGAATTCAGAGAAGAATTCAAAATCTTTTTTGATCAGCCGAAAAAAGAAAAATAGCCCTAATGCTAAATAAGAAATTTGCTTTTTTATACTATTAGCTCATATATCCTTCAACAATCTTTTGCAATTTGTCCTATTTTTAATTAGACTTCGAAGTAAAATTTTGAATAATCGTGTAAGGAGAAAAACATGAATTTACATTGGCTTGATATCTCTGTTATCCTTGTCTTTTTCTTAGTGATATTTGGCATAGCTGCTTATTACTCAAAAAAAGCATCTCAGGGAACAGATCAGTTTTTTCTATCCGGGCGAGATCTCCCCTGGTGGTTAGCTGGCACGGCAATGGTTGCTACAACTTTTGCTGCTGATACGCCTCTTGCGGTGACTGAACTTGTTGCTAAGAATGGAATAGCGGGAAACTGGTTATGGTGGAATATGGCTATTGGTGCCATGTTAACGGTTTTCTTTTTTGCGCGACTCTGGAGACGATCGGGAGTGATGACTGATGTTGAATTTGTTGAATTTCGTTATTCAGGAAAGGAAGCAGCATTTTTAAGAGGTTTTCGTGCCATATATTTAGGCCTTTTCATGAATGTTATAATTCTGGGATGGGTTCACAAAGCCATGGAAAAGATCTTTGTTATCACAATCCCAGGCTTTGATGCCTTTCTACTTGTTTGTATTACTGCCCTAATTATTGCCATTTATGCTTCGGCATCGGGACTAGTGGGAACATCGCGAACCGATAGTTTTCAATTTTTATTTGCAATTGCCGGCTGTATTGTTCTTGCTATCATTGTTGTAAAGTTACCCGAAGTTGGT
Source organism: uncultured bacterium (assembly GCA_964572745.1). GTDB lineage: Bacteria > Fidelibacterota > Fidelibacteria > Fidelibacterales > Fidelibacteraceae > M50B103. The sequence goes on along the minus strand of CAZNFT010000005.1, from coordinate 32,813 downwards.
GGACTGGCAATGCTCAAATCTCAACTGCGCCCTGAACTTATCGAATTTATTCCTCGGGTAGGTAAAGCAGCAGCTAGCGGTATTACAGCTAATAGTGTAACCGGTGGTGCCATGGCATTAACGGTAGGCGCTTTTATTGCACATATTGGCATACAATGGTGGGGAACCTGGTATCCGGGCGCTGATCCGGGTGGCGGCGGTTATATTGCACAACGCATGATGTCAGCAAAAGATGAAAAACATAGTTTATTTGCAACTTTATGGTTTACCATTGCTCATTATACTATTCGCCCCTGGCCATGGATATTGGTAGCATTAGCGGCTTTAGTGATCTTGCCACGAGCTGATAATCCTGAGATACTGCAAGCTCAAAACCCTGAAATGTATATCATGGCAGAACAAGCTTTTGATAATCCTTCTTTACTGAGATCGGATGATCCGGCTTTTCAGACAGAAGAATTTCAACTATATTATGATACCTATGAAAACACTGTTGATCCGGGAAGAATGTATCCCAAAATGATGATACGTTATTTACCTACGGGTCTATTAGGCCTTTTGATTGCAGTTTTCCTGGCGGCTTATATGTCAACCATCTCTTCTCAGTTGAACTGGGGAACCTCATATATGATCAATGATTTTTACAGGCGATTTATCAAGAAGGATGGTGATGAGAAACACTATGTTTTGATATCGCGTTTGACAATGCTACTGATGATCATTATATCTTTACTTGTTACGCGATACTTTTTGACTACTATTTCAGGCGCTTGGGAATTTATTATTAATGCGTCAGCCGGACTTGGCCTGGTACTTATTTTGCGCTGGTTCTGGTGGAGAGTTAATGCTTGGTCAGAAATTGCTGCCATGATAGCACCCCTGATCATTTATCCCATCACTCTTGCGTGTGGAATGGAATCGCCTATGACTTTATATCCCACAGTATTTGGTACAAGTTTAGTTTGGATACTTGTAACACTGCTAACTAAGCCTTCCGATGAAAAAACTTTAAAGAGTTTTTATAAAAAGGTTCATCCTGGTGGTTGGGGATGGAAGAAGATCTCATCAACGATGCCCGAAGTGAAAAGCGATAAGGGTTTTGGTCGCATGTTCCTTTCTTGGGGTGCAGGTGTTGTCCTAGTTTATTCTTTCCTCTTTGGCCTTGGAAAAATATTCTTCATGGAATGGTGGGCAGCTGTAATATATTTTACTTTAGCAATTGTATCAGGCGTGATCATATACTTTAATATGAAAAAGCAAGGTTTCGAGACCTTGGCAAAATAAAAAGGAATTTATGTCCTCTTTTGTCATTTATTGTTCAAAGTATGGGTCCACTAAGACCTATGCCGAAAAACTCGCTAAAGATCTTAATTGGGAAGCTCTTTCTTATAAGGGTTTCCCAAAAAATGATCTTATGAATTGCGATAGCTTGGTTTTGGCATCGAATATAAGAATGGGTAAAATGGGAATTAGAAAATGGGCCAGATCCAACTCTTCACTCATATTGCCCAAGTGTAAAGCTATTCTTGCCGTAGGTGGCACTGAGAGTAAAAATCAGGATTATTATTATGATGCGGTAGAAAAAAATCTAGCTTTCTTGAAATTAAAGAAAGAACAAATAATCGGATTAGGTGGGCGTCAATTTGTTTCAGAGTATAAAGGCTTTGATGCATTTGTATTCAAATTAATGGCTAAAATGATAAAAGACTCTAAATTAAAAGAACAAATACTTAAAGATAAGGATCACATGGACTTAAAACTTCTTGATCCAATTATAAAATTATTAAAAAACGAGGAAGATCATGCGTAAAATAATTTTACTTATACTACTATGCATCAGCGCCTTTGCTTTTGCTAAACCTCTCGAGGCACCTAAAGAAGAATTCCGCGGTGTCTGGTTATCTACTGTTGCCAATATTGATTGGCCGGAAGACAAACATGATTCAGATGCTAAAAAACAAGCTGACTTAATAAAATACATGGATGTTATGAAAGCATCGGGTATTAATGCTGTTTTATTTCAGGTTCGTCCCGCTTGCGATGCAATGTATAAATCAGAGATAGAACCTTGGTCTTATTGGTTTAGCGGCACTCAAGGCGAAGGCCCTTCGGCTGATTCACTCTGGGATCCTTTGGAATTTGCTATTAAAGAAGCACACAAACGCGGCATGGAATTGCATGCCTGGGTCAATCCCTATCGAGCTGTTCATAAACCGGCAATGATTGATTCATCTTTTTATTTACATGAATCTCACATTGCAAAACAACATCCCGAATGGTTGATCAAATTCAAAAGTGTTTATATTCTTGACCCGGGTAAAGCTGAAGTTCGTGATTATATTTACAGTGTTTTTATGGATATTGTCACTCGTTACGATATTGATGGTCTCCACATGGATGATTATTTTTATCCTTACGAAAAGATTCAGAACGAAGATTCGCTGACTTTTGTGGCTGAAAGTCGTAGCATTGATAACATAGATGATTGGCGCCGCGACAATATTAATATTCTTGTTGAACGAGTTTCGGATGGTATTGATGAGATAAAGCCTTGGGTTAAATGGGGAATTTCTCCCTTTGGAATTTATCGTCCCGGTATTCCCGAGGGTATTGAAGGTTTCGATGCCTGGGCTATTTTGTATTGCGATCCTCTTGCTTGGTTAAAAGGCGGGACCGTGGATTATATAACACCTCAGTGTTACTGGCCACATGGTGGCGGACAAGATTATGCAACACTGATCCCTTATTGGGCAAAAATAAGCAAGAAGAATAATCGTCATTTTTATCCCGGACAAGCTATGTATCGTGCTGGCAGCGATAAATTTCCCGAAGGTGAAATACCGCGACAGATCCGTTTAAATCGTGAAACCGATGGGTGTCAGGGATCGGTATTTTTTACAGCGAATAACTTTTTTACTAATCCCAAGAATACGATTGATTCCCTGAAATTAGACCTTTACGCTCATAAGGTATTATGGCCAACGTATAAGCATCAAACAGGCAAGAAAGTTGAAACACCTCTCTCATTTGCAGAACGAAGAGCTAAGGATGAGGTTTTTCTTTCCTGGGATGAAAATCCGGAAGCTTGGGGATATGTAATTTACAGATCTAAAACTGCTAAAAATATTTCCAAGAATTCCTCAAATATTCTTGATGTTGTTTCGAGTGAGGAAAATTCTTTTGTTGATAAAAGCAATGAACAATGGTTTTATGCTATTAGTGCTCTTAATTACTATAAGGAAGAAGCTAAAGCCATCTTGGCATCAAATGATTTTGTGACACCGCGTAAACCATGTCATGATTCTGATGCCAAAGGATTTCTGGTGAGATTTGCCTGGGAAGAATATCCACAAGCGGTGACTTACCACATACAACTTGCCTTGGATAAAGAATTCAATGAGATCGTTTACGAAGAAAGATTGCTTCCGCGTAAACATATAAGTAAACGACTACCGCGAGACCTCAGCTTTTATTGGCGTGTCAAAGCAAATAATGCAGAAAACTGGTCGCCTACTTGGACCTTTAGCCGATAAGACTATCGGAAAGGATATAATGAAAAATAAGATAATAGCAGTTCTGCTGTCCATATTTATGTTAAGTGCACTTTTTGCTCAAAACATGCCTCCCAAACGAGAATTCCGTGGTGTCTGGCTATCTACTGTTGCCAATATTGATTGGCCAAAAAATAAAGCAGATTCCGATGTTAAGAAACAAAATGATCTGAAAAACTATTTGCTTAAACTAAAAGATGCCGGTGTAAATTCGGTATTAATGCAGGTTCGCTGTTCTTGCGATGCTATGTATAAGTCTGATATTGAACCTTGGTCTTATTGGTTTAGCGGCAAACAGGGAAAAGCTCCTTCAGTCGATTGGGATCCGTTGGAATTCGCTATTGAAGAAGCACATAAATTAGGTATGGAATTGCATGCTTGGGTGAATCCTTATCGAGCTCTTGTTTCACCTTCATCATCTGTGAGTAGTACCAGTGCGTATATCAGTGATTCTCATGTAACTAAAACACACCCGGATTGGATATTGAAGTTTTCTGATGTTTGGATAATTGATCCCGGTTTGCCTCAAGTGAGAGATTACATCACGGATGTTCTCATGGATATTGTGAATCGTTATGATATTGATGGTTTGCATATGGATGATTACTTTTATCCTTACAGTGGTATCACAAATGAAGATTCAGAGACTTTCATATTAGATCCCCGAGGATTTACCGATGTTCATGATTGGCGTCGGGATAATATCAATCTTTTGGTGCAAACCCTCAATGATTCTATTGATGCAGTGAAACCTTGGGTTAAATGGGGCGTTTCGCCTTTTGGTATCTGGAAGCCCGGTGTGCCCAGTGGTATTAGCGGTATGAATGCTTACAATGTTCTTTACTGCGATCCCATCGCTTGGTTAGAGAATAAAACCGTAGATTATATCACACCTCAGTGTTATTGGCCTTTTGGTGGCGGTCAAGATTATGCTAAACTTGTCCCATGGTGGGCAGAGCAAGCCGGAAAGAATGAGCGACATTTTTATCCGGGACAAGGTTTGTATCGTGCAGGATCTTGGGATATAGGTGAGATCCCCAGACAGGTAAAATTAAATCGTGCCACAGAATATTGTGATGGTTCAGTCTTTTTTACAGCAAATGATTTTTATAAAAATTCCAAGAATAGCATTGATAGTTTAAAATACGATTTATATAGCTCACCATCGCTTTGGCCTGTTATGAGCTGGCATGATACAGTAGCCCCGGCAATGCCTAAAAGTATTCAGCTTGCCATTGAAGGTGATGGATCAAAAACCCTTTCTTGGGACGCTCCTGGCTATACAGAACCCGAGGATTCTGCTTATGCTTATCTTGTATATCGTTCACCTCATCCTGTCGATCGGGAGGACATGAGAGCCGCTCAAACTATTCTGATCAACAAAGAAAATGAGTTTACTGATAATAGCTCAGGTTCATATTATTATGCGGTGAGCACCTTAGATAGATATAAAAATGAAAGCGACGTTCATCAGGCAGATGTCCCTTTTGTGGATCTGCTTTCACCGGCCTTTGCTTCTGCGGATATTCCTGCAGATACTCTTTTAAAATGGGCTGGCAAGAATGGCGCTGATCAGTATCTTTTAGAGTTAGCCTACAACGCCGATTTTACAGCTCCCATTATCCAAAAAAGTATAGCCGATACTCAGCAAGCTGTGAGCTTAAGTTATAATGCAAAATATTTTTGGCGAGTTAAAGCCAATAATATTGATCATTGGTCACCTATCTGGACTTTTTCTACTCAAGACGAACCTCAGGTCGAACCTCTCAGTCCGGCTGATAATTATCAAGCCGCTTCAATAGACCCGGTTTTAATTTGGAGATCTTTTCAGGATGCTTCCTCTTATGACGTGCAAGTATCATTGAATTCAAGCATGTCGGATCTCCTAGTCAATGTAAATACTTTTACCGATACTTCTTACCAAGTTCATGATCTGGCTCCTACAAGGCAGTATTACTGGCGTGTTCGCTCAAATAAATATAGCAGATGGTCCGAGGTTCAGAGTTTTAGAACCAAGGAGATCCATATTGAAACATTGTGGCAACATTCACGCATAGCAGGAAATTATCCTGATTTTTTCGAAGACCATCTTGAGTCTGCTGCCATAGCGACAGGAAATTATTTTGGAAATGAAATCGTGATCTTTCTACAGAGTCATGGAGACAGTGTAAAAACCGGAGCATTGAGTGTGACTGACGGACAAAGTCTTAATTTTACATTAAATCTCGAAGGTGTAGAGGGCGGCAGCCACATGTTACGAGATATAGAATTTTCTGAAGATGGCGTGATCTATGCTTCGAACTGCGTGGATAAATCGGGCACATTTAAACTATATCAATGGCTGAATCCTCTGGAAGCACCTGAGATGATCTTTCAACTGGAGAATGTTTCTTACCGTCTTGGCGATCATATTAGTGTCAGAGGCAAACACAATGATAAATCTGTAGAGATCTATGCGCCGGGTGCTAAAACAAACGAAATGCTTAAGATCACCTGGCAAGCCACAAACTCCAGGTTTGAAGAAACAGTGATAAGTTTTGATAAGAACAATTATAAAAATCCTTCTGTGGCATTTGTCCCTGGAACAGGATCTTATTATGTAAAATCTACCGGATATTATATGCGCCATTTTTCAGAAGATGGCAGATTTGTAGATTGGATGCAGGGAAATGCCGATCTGCCGATTAAAGTTAGCTCTATTGAAACCTTTGCTTACGGAGATAAACATTTTGTTGTTGGTTATGATACAGATACTGAGTCGGCATATATTATTGATGCCAGTGAGGGATTGAGCAATGCAAAATTTGCCGGAGCAACCTACAGCCTGGGGTCACACACTAATAAAAATGCACTTGGCGATGTTGAAATAATAAGAAGGGAAGATGGCAAATTTGATATATTCGTGATCGGTGATCAAAATGGTATTGCCGCTTATCGTTATGATGCTAGAATAATTCCAACAGATATAGTCAAATTTGATCAGCCTGGAGATTTTGAGCTAAAAGCAAATTATCCTAATCCATTTAATCCTACTACAACTATTCCTTATAGCATGAAGCAGGATGCTCATGTGAGTATAGACATATTTGATATCTCGGGGAAATACATTCAGACACTGTATCACGGACATCAAAAGGCCGGTTTACATCAAGTGTATTTTAATGCCTTCGACTTTGGGTCCGGGATATACATATGCAAGATGAAAGTAGGCAATGAGGTATTAGCAAGAAAATTGACACTGATCAAATAGAAGCTCACGCAAAGCTTAAGAAGGGGCTAAGTGTTTAAGAGGCTTAGTAAATATTTTGTGCAGAGTAATTATACATTTCAGCTCGAAAAGACTAAGGAGTGGAGAATAGGGAGTGCGTCATTCCTGATCCAGAAGTTTCGAGATAGGGTTTCAAGCGAAAGAGTAGAATAAAATACGATTGAAGCTATATCTTAGGATATTGATAATTTTTTTTAAAAAAACTCCCTGCGCTTTCCCCGCTTCTCTCAAATATTAAAACATTAAAGGGGTGGGGGAGCTCAATCCCTTTCGGCTTTTGCTTGAGCTAGAAAGAACAGCGAGAAACTCACTTCTTACATTTTTCGCAAAGTCCAAATATTTTCATTGTGTGATGATGGGGAGTAAAGGCAAATGATCTGCAGATAGCATTTTGTAGTATTTCAAGTTCTTCGTTATGAAATTCTATGATATTACCACATTTTTCACAGATCATGTGGTCGTGATGTTCGGTCTGGATTTCGTAAACTTTTTCATCATTACTGATCCGGATATATTTGATGAGACCGGCTTCTTCTATTGTTTTGATACTGCGGTAAACCGTTGCTCGCGAAATGGGATTTTTTGCTTCCGACATTTTTAAAATGATATCTTCAATTTTAAAATGTCCCTTTTGATTCAGGACTTCTGACAAAATATCCATGCGCTCGGGTGTGATATTCTTGCCTTTGGAACGCAAGAAATCTTTGAAACGATTTTTTATAAGTTCAGCATCCATTTATAAACCAAAAAGTCTGGAAATATTATAAACCCCAAAGGAAGCGATCCACGCAACGATGAGCGTGTAGGCCACAAAAACTATAGTCCATAGCTTTGACCTGCTTTCTTGTAAAAAGACGGCTACGGTCGCGATACAGGGGATATAGAGCAATACGAAGATCATGAAGGAGAGCCCAACTGCCTGCGAGTAATCAGGATCGCTACGCAGGGATTCTGCCAGGGTTTTGCTTTCTTCTCCTGTTTCACCAATTGCATAGATAGTTCCCATGGTCGAGACAACGATTTCCTTGGCAGCCAGTCCATTTACTAAGGCAATATTGAGTCTCCAATCAAAACCTAAAGGTTTAGAAATAGGTTCAAGAAATTTTCCAATTCGACCAATAGCAGAGTAGGAAAGTTGCTCGGAGCGTTCGAGTCTGTTAAGGGATTCTATATTGGCATTTTCAACTTGTCTGAGTTGCTCGTATTTCTGTGCGACTTCAGCATTCTTGGGATAAGAGCCCGCAAACCAGATGATCACACTAGCCAATAAGATAACAGTTCCTGCTTTTTTTATGTACATCCAAGCGCGGAACCAGGTTTGCTTTGCCATGGAATAAGCAGAAGGTCTGCGATAAGGCGGCAGTTCCATTACAAAGGGTTCCGATTCATCATGAAAGACAGCTTTTCGCAATAATTTTGCAGAGATTAGGGCAATAAAAATACCGAATAGATAGACTGCAAAGAGAACATTTCCGGCAGCAGAAGGAGCAAAAAATGCCGAGATGATCACCGTATAAACCGGAAGTTTAGCACCGCAGGAGAAAAAGGGGATCACCATCATAGTCGTCAATCTATCTCCACGATTCCTCAAGGTTCTTGCCGCCATGATCGCCGGTACAGAACATCCAAAACCGCTGATCATAGGGATGAATGATTTACCATGTAAACCAATACGATGCATCAGTTTGTCTACAACAAATGCGACTCTGGCCATGTAACCAGTGGCTTCTAAGGTAGAAATACACAAAAACAATATAATGATATTAGGTAAAAAGACCAGAACACCACCTACGCCTGCAATCACACCATCTAATAAAATGGATTTAATCATTGAAGCGGGAATAATAGCATCGAGCCAGTGGGTGAGAGATTGAAAAAGTCCGTCTATCCATTGCATGGGATATTCACCCAAACGAAAAGTCAATTGAAAGATCAAGTACATGATCAGCAAAAATATTGGCAAGCCAAAAAATTTATGAAGAAGGACATTATCGATCTTTTCGGTGAGAGATTCAGGTTCATCTTCAGGAAATACAACTGTTTCACGAATTGCGCCATTAATGAAAGCTAAGCGTTCTTCACTAAGGTGGACTTTGGGTTCCTTCCCTTGATGAGCTTTAAAAATTCTATCTTTGATCTTATTATATTTGGATTCTATTTCATCCCAATAGGGTCTGGATGATAAAAGTTTAACAATATCGGGGTCTTTTTCAATTATTTTAATGGCCATCCATCGGGTTGGCAAATCCTGTGCAATTTTTCGGTTTTCAATGAGTTCCGAAAGCTCCAGAATATCATTTTCTATATTTTCAGTGTAAGTATGTTTGTGTTTTATTGTTTCAATATCACCGGATTTAGTTTGTATGATATGATCCAATAAGTTTTCTATGCCTTCTTTGGTCACAGCGGAAGCAGGAATAACATGTGCACCAAATAGTTGTTCGACTTGATTAAAGTCGATTTGAATATTTTGTTTTTGGACTTCATCTATCATGTTCATAACAACAAGAAGCTCAACTTCGAGATCCATTAATTGAGTTGTCAGAACAAGATTACGTTCCAGATTGGTCGCATCAACAATATTGACCACCATATCCGGTTTTTCATTTAGAATATAATCGCGGGCAACTTTTTCTTCCGGGCTGTAGGGAGATAAACTGTAAGTGCCGGGAAGGTCTATCAAGCGAATATTAAAGCCCTTGTGTTTAAAGGTACCTTCAACTTTTTCGACTGTAACACCTGAAAAATTACCAACTTTTTGATTAGCTCCCGCCAAAGCATTAAAAATAGAGGTTTTCCCGGAATTTGGATTTCCGGCTAAAGCGACATGAATAGTTTTATTTTTCATTGATTTTCCGCTTTTTGAGGCGACCCCAGCCTCCTCGGTGTCCCTTACATTGTCCTTGGCCTTTGTTAAATCCAATATCTATTACTTCCACATCTTTTGCTTCGTCTTTTCGAAGACTCATTAAAAAGTGACGGATGCGAATTTCTATGGGATCTCCAAGAGGAGCATATCGAAGCACCCAAAGTCTTGTCCCGGGTACGAGTCCCATATCCAGCATACGCTGGTTAACAGCCCCTTTAGCTTTAACTGAGACAACTTGATATCGTTTGCCGACTTCAGCCTGACTGAGGGGAATACTTGCTTGTTGTTTGTGTTCATTTTCCATAGTGGAAATATTAGTAAATTTTTTTACAGTATCAAAGAATAATTGAGAATAAATCTCAATTATATTTGTTGACAGGATGCTTTAGACTTTTTTCGACAGGATAACAGGATAATGTAGATAGCATTTTGACAGGATAACAGGATAAACTGGATGGCTTTCTTTGACAGGATGACAGGATAATGTAGATAGCTTTTTGACAGGATGGCCCTCCATCGCCCCGACAATTCGGGGCTACCATCCTTCGCCAAGGCTTCGGACGGCACGGCGAAGAGCAAGCTTCTTTTCTTAACTTCTAGGCCTCTTATATCGAACATTTCCCAAATCGAAAATCACTTCTCCTAATGTATTAAAAATATCTCTATTGTACAGACGCAATGCATTGCGTCTCTACTTCTGACAGGAAAAAATCATCTGAGCTTAAACACTTCAAGGTGCTTCTCCAGATCTCGCTTCGCGACCCTGCAGGCTGAACAAATTAACTTCATCATACTATGCTCTGCGAGCTTCGAAGGACCTCGAAGAGCAAGCCCCTAAGCCTCTAAGCTTCTCAGCCTCTTATCTTCTCAATCTCAATCTCAACCTTCTCCCTCTTAATTATCAACAAAACTTAGAGATTTTGACACAAGTCAGGCCGATAAGCGAATTGATTACATTTAAAAATATATTTTTCGGCTTTCATTTTTGCATTTATAGAATTAAGTTTACGTGCTTTTTGAAAATCAGGGAGGAGAATACCTTGAAAGGTAAACGATTATGACTGAACAAACTCCGTTGCTTAAGCTTGAAAATATTAAAGTTAAGAAGCAACACCAAACGATCGAAATTTATACATCTACACTGTTTCCGGGGCTGATCTACCAGATCCAAGGACCCAACGGCTCAGGAAAAACCACCTTGATGGATATTTTTGCTCATGAAGTAAAGATCGATGAAGGTACAATATATTTTGAAGGAAAATCCTGGAAAAAGAAACAGTATTCCACCAAGATCGTAAAAACTTTGATTTCTTATATCAGACAAGAAGGGAATAAATATAAAAAAACTCCCCTTGCAACACTATTAGACGCCATTAAGGCAAAAAAACTTTCCTCACCCTTGGCTCATCGCACTGTGATGGAATTATTAGATGAATTTGCATTATCCGAAATTGCAAACAGAAAAATGTCAGATCTCTCAACAGGTACACGTAAGAAGATCCTTCTTTTGACCGTATTCCTGAAAGAATCAAAACTCATCGTTATTGACGATCCCGGTTTTGAATCTCTTGATGAGGTCTTTGTAAAAAAATATGTCTCTATGTTAAAGAAAAATATCAAGCAAGATAATAGAACCCTGGTGCTTGCATCAGCTCAATCTTTGGTTCGTCACCGTCTTGTAGATATTACTCTGGTCATGAATAAGGGACATATTGTTAGGGTCGAAAAAACTTATCAAAGAAAACCCAATAACAAAAAATATAAACGACCAGAAAATAAATCTTAACATTTTTTCTCCTCCCTCTTTTTAAATCAAGAATTGATCTTAACAATTAAAAATCTATTCTATGCAGACTATCCTTACTTATTAAACCAGAGCTCACTAATTAATACACGAAATATTAATATATGAAAAAAATTAGCACATCAAAATATGCTGAATTTGGCAAATATACAAAGCGCGAAAAAATGGTCAAGCTTCTTCGCGATTATGGCATAAGAGATAGACGTATTCTTGATGCTTTTCTCTGTATTCCTCGTCACGAATTTTTGCCAGAGGAAGTTGAAGAAAAATCTTACCGTGATCAGGCAGTTCCAATTGGCTGTGGACAAACAATTTCTCAGCCCTATGTTGTAGCTCTTATGTTAGAGCATTTAGACTTAAAAGCTAATCACAAAGTATTGGAAATAGGTTCGGGATCGGGGTATGTGACAGCTCTTTTATCATTATTGGTTAAACAAATTATTGGCATTGAGCTGGAAACTGACCTAGCTATGCGCAGTAAAAAGATCTTGAAAAAGCTTAAGATCGATAATGTAGATATCTTTTGCAAGGATGGATATCAAGGACATTCGGCAAAAGCGCCTTACGATGCTATTCTGCTATCAGCCGCTCCCGAAACCTTACCGGAAAATTTACTTGATCAATTAAAACCAAGTGGAAAACTACTTTTACCTGTTGGAAAATTTGATCAATTGTTAGTATTATATGAAAAAGTAAATGGAGAGTGGAAGGGGAAGATCATCGCGGATGTGAATTTTGTTCCCCTGAGAAAAAAATGAGACCAAAAGTTTCAGACATTGATCTAAAAATATTTAGAGCCATCTATAATTTCCATCGTGAATCATTCTTGCCGATATTTTTTCGTATTATTTCCTTTATGGCAGATGGTTATTTTTATTTATTTTATTTCCTGTATATTTATTTCAAGTATCCTCATTTGTTAAAACAGGTATTGTGGACAGCTCTCATTGCCTTTGTTATTATTTTTTCGGGTTATTTTATTATTAAAAATACCATTCGCCGAATACGTCCTTTTAATGCGCATTTTGATGTTGAAAATTTGGTTTATCCTCTTGATGAATTTTCTTTTCCTTCGGGACATACCTCGGTAGTTTTTTTAGTGGCAACTTTTATTTCTTACTTCACACCTTTTTTGGCAATACCATTGTTTACTTTCGCTTTTCTTGTGGGGATATCCCGTATTTATCTCGGTGTTCATTATCCCTCAGATATTCTTGGCGGTATTTTACATGGATGTGGAACAGGTATTATCTCTATTATTATTGTAAAGCTATTTATTCTTTGACCATATCACAGTGATCAACACTAAATCTTTGACTAAAAAATAATACTATGCAAGCCCTGAGTAAATTTGTATTTTATCGCGCTTCTTGGAACTTTTAATAAATTAAATCGATCAATTGACATGAAAAAAACATTATTACTCTTACTTGCTATACTTATTCCGATGTCAGTCTTTGCGGCAAAAGATAATTTCTTTACAAGAATTAGTTCTGATATCAGAGCTTATTTTAATACCTATTATAATGCTAAAGAGTATTATAAAGAAGCTCAGGCTTTGTATGAAGAAGAAGAAGATAAGACCAAGATACAAGCCAAAACCAAGGCAGCATTAGATAAAGCTTCAAAGCAGTGTGAACTGGTAATAAGAAAATTCCCGGCTTCATCTTTTATTGACGATTGTATGTTTATGAATGCTGTATGTCAATTTGAAATGCAACGATATAACTTAGCACTTCAATCCCTTGAAGAATTGACCCTGAAATTTCCAGAGAGTCCTTATTATTTTGAAGCAAAACTTTGGATATCAAAAGTTTTTTTTGAAATGAATAAAAAGGCCATTGCTTATAATTTGCTTGAACAGTTTTTAGCCAACAAAAGTAATAGTGAATATTTCTCTGATGCCTATTCTTTAATGGGCTATCTTGCTCTTCAAGAAGATGATAAAGATAAAGCATTAGATGCATTTATCAAGTCTGCTGATCGGGCTTATACCAAAGAAGACAGGTGCAATATGTTTCTGGAAGCAGCAGAAATTTTACTTGAACGCTCTGATTATGATGAAGCATTAAAATTAACCCAGAGGGCGAGCCGAAGTATAAAATTTGATGAACAAAGAGCAAGAGTTCAGATCATGTTCACCCGAATTTATCGTCTTAAGGGAGAAAAGCTAAATGCACTTCAAGTAATCGAAGATGCAAAAACTGATGCAAGGATAGCTCAATATTGGGGAGATATTATTTTTGAAGAAGCTAATATTTATTTTGCCGATGGCGAGGATGAAGAAGCAATAAAACTTTTAAGAAATGTAGTCAAAGATAAAAATTTCAGGAACAATAAAAACTCAGATGCTTGGGTGAAATCTGCATATAGTCTTGGTGAATATTATTTATACGATAATACCAATATTGATTCGTCAAAATATTTTTTCAATCAGGCAAAGACTAAAAGGACTCAAAGCGAAGAAGGTAATAAGGCAGATAATTATATTCAGATCTTTAAAAGACTGGAAAATGTGAATAAATCATTAGTCAATATGACTAAAAAAACTCCCGCACTGAAAGATTCTGCCTGGTACGAATATGAAATTCTAAAGGATTCTTCACTAAGTGAAATAAACAATAGAAATATACTTTATGCTGATACATTGGAAGCAGATAGTTTAAGCAAAGATTCAATAAAGAACTTAATAGATAGAAAATATTTCCGTCATAATAAAGCTATGAAAAGTTATGTAGAAAATGCTAATTCTTATGTAGATGATCTTAATACTCTGGCCGGCATTTTCTTGTTTGAATTAAATTATCCCGATACAGCGATGTCCATTTACACCAAAATTGTTGAAGAATATTCATTTACAAAAAATATTCCCACGGCCATGTATCTACAATCCTATATCTGGGAATATGAATATGATAATCGCAAGCTTGCTGATAGTCTTAAAGGATCTTTAACAGAGCTTTACCCGAATTCTGCAATAAGCAACCACATTCTTGCTAAAGTCCCTCAGGATTCTATATTTTACTATGAAAATCAGGCAAAGATTTACGAGATAGAAACCAAATATTTAGATAAAAAAAATTACAAGGACGGGGTTAAAGCGCTTAAGGGACTTTTAGCTGATGAAAACATGGATAAAAAGAATCACGCTTTTATTAGCTATAAAATTGCCTGGCTATACGACAATGAACTCAGTCGAAATGAAAATACTCAGGATAGTACCTTGAAATATTATCATATGCTTGTAAATCAGCATCCTGAAGATGCTTTGGCAAGTAAGAGCTCAAGAAGGATCTCTGCCATAGAAACTAATATTGCCCAGTACCTTGCTTTTTTAGCCGGTGACAGTTTGAAAACTGAAGATATTAGTCTTGACTCCTTACTCTTTACTACCGAAGAAGAAAATGGCAAGAGTGAAAAGCGAAAAGAACATCCTATTTACCGTCGATTAAAAAGCCCGGGCCGACCGAGACCCCTTAGGTTTTAATTCGTGAGACCTAAGACCTGAGAAGTAAAAGCTTACTATAAAGTAGCTTTATGCTCTGTTCCCCTCAATATAGTCAATGAATAGTCTTTGAGATTGCTTGTTTTTTCAATAAAAGAAGAAAGGAATTGAGAATGACATTCCTTGTATTTATTGCACTGTTTAATTTTTTTTATTTCCGGCAGAAGTAGAAACACAGTATTATCAATCTTTTATATATAGGAACCCTTTGCATAAACTTCCATCTAAGCATTTGTGGATAAAATAGCCCTTTTCTTCTTTAAATATCCTGCTAATAATCCATGATAAACGGCGATATTCATATTGAAAAGAGAAATTTTCTCTCAAAAATCAGATAGTGTTAGCTTATGCAAAAGATTCTATAAGTATAATTTCTATCTCTGACTCTTATCAATCACTTTCACTTTTGTCTGGGAGATCCAGAGTGCAAGAATGATCAATGCCGTTCCGGCAACAATATGCCACTCAAAAAATTCATAACCTAAAAGTATGGATAGGATAAGAGTTGCAGGTGGATGTAATGCAATAATTAATCCTGTCTGTGTTGCCTCAATGCGCTTTAAAATCATAAAATAGTTTAAATAAGACAAGCCGGAACTAAAGACACCAAGGTAGAGAATACTCAGCCATCCCTTTGAGCTGATAAGGCTGAGATCAGCTTGAATAGTTCTGTGAATGCCCCAAGGTGCATAAAGTATGGTCGCCCCTATAAGAAGAATTAATATGAGCTCAAGTGCACCGTATTTGTGTACCATTTTCTTTCCAAAGGAGGTATAAAAAGACCAACAGAGCATGGCTAAAAATATCAGCATATCACCGAGAAGTATGGATGAATTAAATACCATAATATTTTTACCAAGGACTATTCCTACACCAATTAAACTCAATAATGACGCAAGAATGATTTGTTTGGAGGCCATTTTTTTATGTCTGATTATATCAATAAAAATAATGACAATTGGAGTTAGGGCGTATATCATAGGCGGATGTGAGGGAACAGTAAAGGCCAATGCCTGAGCAAATAAGATCTGATTAAAGAACATGCCTGTAAACATTAAAAAGAGCAGGGTTTTAAGATCTGCCCAATCAATTTTAATTTTACTGCCCCTAATTAACACGATGCTGCCTAAAACTGAAACACCGATAATATATCTAAAGAAAGTAATTACAAATGGATCAACTTCCATGGCAGCTTGTTTAGCTGTAATATTTGTAAATGCGATCAGAACCGCTTGGTATATAATTAAAAAGTAGGTGAAAAATTTAGATTTTAGCATGCCGTAATTATATAGATTTTTTTTTTTGAATAAAAGCTTTATAAGCGGCTTTTGATCTTATTTTTCAAGGGCATATCTTAAATATTTAATCTCATTCGGAATCGAATAAAAATAAGTATTTACTTCATAGATCGAATACCCTTATTCTGGCACACCTTCGTCATGGCTACGGCGCGTCTTCGACTTCTGATCACCACAGCCAATTAATATTCAACCCTGCATAAAAGGTGTTACCTATAAGAAAGTCGGAAGATGTGTAAATACCTTCATAAAGATGCCAATATAAATCTTGACTTGGATTAATGGGAGTAGATATATCAAGACCTAAAATAAAAGAATTGATGCGAGTGTTAATGTTTAGATTGATTTTCCAATCGCCAACAATAGCGGCGTCAGTAATCAAATTATAGGTGAGTGTACTTGGGTCGAAACTAACATTATTTGGATCATCGTGTAGTATGTAATTTGCATTTAGATCGACATCAAGCAAAACCTTATTTTTGCTAAATTTTGTATGAAATTGCAATCCGGCTCGTAGTGTCGATATCTCCGGATGATAGAAGTATTGTTTATTGCCGGTTCGTGCATAAGTGGCCGCAAGATAGGTATCAATATTTTGGAATTTATATCGGTATTCACCATCTGCTTTGATCGTAAAAAAGTTTGCTGTTGGAATTGGAGCCACAATATTAGAAGTTAGATTGTAGTTTACTTCCACATCAGCGTTGATTTTATGTTTATTGTTGTTGAAATGAACCCCAGTCTGTAAACCGGTATATAGATAGCCTTTTCGTTTAAGGATGAATATGGGGTTGCGGACTTTTAGAAAGGCTTCAAAATAAAAGGGTTTGGGTTTTATGATGATCTGCGCAATTGGGAAAGCTTGCTGAGGGGAAATACGAACAGCTAAGTGAGAGAAAAAGATCCCTTTGTTGTATCTTATTCCGGGCCTAAATACGATCATGGTATTTTCCTGAAGATGATTACGAAAGAAGCGATGCTCAAATTTGCCATAGAGCTGAAAAGATTTGGATGCTGCATAGCGTAATTCCAGAAATTCATGATTTGCATTGTAATTACGACTTATTCCCTCTTCCTGGTCAATCAAATAAAAATCAATTCCACCCAATACTCGGAAGCGTTTAGCAAATTGTTGATTAAAGATCAAGGTATTGCTGATAATGCGGTGATCTATACTTGTTGAATCCAATGTAATGCTTTGTTTGTTGTTGGTGGAAAAATAATCAACAGAGCCTTTTTTATGTTTGTAATTAAAGGCCAAATCGCTGCGGTTAGTTGCATTGGCGCCTTTATAATCGACAAATTCTAAACCCACACTCCATCGTTGAGGGGAAGAATGAGGAAGATATTGCGCTACAATATTACTGGATAAATCATAAGAACCATTGTCCTTATTCAAGGTAATGACGTGTTCCCATTTACCAAGAAATTTAGAGCTGTCTTCATAAATGGGTTTAAGGAGAAACTCAGAGGGTGTCACCCACGATTGGGGATAGGTCATGCCCATGGATCTTTTATCCGGGTCAAAAGCCGTATAGTTTCCCCAGGAGTCTGCAGCAAATTCGTAAGCAGCCAAAGAAACAGTAAGGAGGATAAATAAGAACAATAGTTTTTTCATGATAATTTTCCTTATAAAAAGTTAATGCTCTTTAAACTTTTAATGATAATAGTTTATTTCCACCATAACCACTCAATTGTTAGTCCCGTATAGGCTCCATGTCCATAGCTTATATCGGAGCTGGTTTTAAAACCATATTTAAAATAATCAAAGCTTGTATTATTTGGATTAAGTGGCAGGGAGATATTGGCGGTCAGCAAGAAGGTCTGAACTCTGGCATTCAAATTTAAATTGATCAGCCAGTCGCCTACAGGTGTGCTCTCACTTAATCTTGTATAAGTTAGAGCAGATGGATCAAAGCTGACATTATCAGGATCTTCATGAATAATGTACTGAGCATTTATGTCTCCATTAAGAATTAATTTTTTATTGGCAAGAGGGGTGAAAAATTTTAGCCCGAGGGCAATTGTTGCAATTTCAGGATTGTAAAAGCCGGCAATGGGATTAAAGCTATAGTAATATTGTCCTGAAGAATAAGCTTCGACATTTTTGAGTTTTAAGCGATATTCTGCCAAGGCCTGTGTAGAATAAAAGTTGTAATTTGCAACTGTATCGCTCGGAGTTGCAGGAAGAAAATCATAATCTCCTTGAATACTAGCCATAAATTCATGTCGTTCCGATGCAATATTAATTCCCGTCATTAAACCGGTATATTGATTGCCGGTTTGAGCTAATGCTATGCGAGGAGATTGTGTTTTTAAATAGCTGTGAAGGTGAAAAACTCCGGGCTGTATTTTTATTTCAACGATGGGCATGATAGAGGAGCTTGAAATTTTTAGAGACAGGTGAGTTAGTAAAATACCTTTAGTGAATTTAATCCCCGGATAAAAAAAGATTTCAGGACCTTGCTTGTCTTCGTTAACCCAATACCAGTAATGAAATGTACTATAGGCCGTGATATTTTGATTGGCTAGGTACTGTATTTTTATATGATCGTGATTGATGTTGTAATTACGAGTTGAATCATCACTTTGTTCGATTAAACTCAAATCAACGCCACCCGAAAGTTTAAATTTATCGTTTAAGGAATATTTAAAATTGAGAGCATTTGTATTTATTTTGTGTTTTACATCCCTTCGGGAAAGCATGTTTATAATTTGAGTATTATTTGTATGGTAATAATGTATTTCTCCACGATCATTTTTATAATGAAGCACTGCATCGTTCCTTTGGCTTGGGTTGCCCATGGAGTAATTTGTAAATTGTAAGCCAACACTCCAACGATGCGGCGATGAAAAAGGCGTATATTTAGCGATGATATTATTAGATGATTTAAATCCAAGTGCAAAAAATCTTTCCCACTTGGCATAAGTTGATGAAGAATCTTGATAATTATGATCAAATAATTCCTGAGAAGGTTTTAACCATGATGTAGGGTATGATAATAATGGCTCTCTTAAATGAGGATCAAAGATAGTATATTGACCCAAACCACCCATACCCAGATCGTAGGCACAAAGCATAGAAAATAGTAAGATGATCGTAACAACACGCTTTTTCATCAGTTTTTCTCCAGAAAATGAGGATAGTTTTTTATGACATATTTGATAACATATGTCAGGATGACTGAAAAGCTGATAGTATTAGCGATCATTTGTATCATAGAAAATGGAATACTGCTAATAATAGTAGCCAGAGCTTGCTTTGCATTAAAGCCAGAGGTCAGGGCATAGGCAAGAGTGGTCATAACATTATATAAGATCGTCAGCAAAAGTCCGGTAGCCCCAAAAATAACAGCCATTAGTTCTTGTGATCTTTTAAAAACTCTAATGATGAAAAGTCGGTAACTTGCCCCAATCAGAGCAAAGATAGCAAATGAGAGTAATTGAGCAACTAAAAGAGAAGGGTAAGCCAGACTTGAGCCAAAAGGATTTGCGATTGAAAAAACGGCTTCTCCGATCAGCGCAACAAACAAACCTCGCTTCCATCCCAAAAGTAAGCCGCTTAAAAAAGCCATCATGCTAATAAATTCGAGATTCGGGATATAGCAAAAAGCGTAGGCCAGACCAAGAAAAAGGGCTAGGAATATGCCTGTTTCAGCAATTTTACGGTTTTTTTGGAGAATCTCCTGAGTTTTAGACATCAACATCCTTATTCGATTTATAAAGTGGAATGCGAAAATAATTTTTCATAGAGGTCCAGTCGCCGTCATCCAGTTCCTGATTGATCGCTGTTTTCATCATATCCATTCGTGCATCTAATTCATCCAGGTAGTGAATAAGTAGAGCTTCCGGGAAGGCTGGCTTCTTGGGAGACTGATATTCATAACTTCCTTGATGAGATAAAATAATATGTTTTATCTTCATAGCAAGATTCTCAGGGAAATCTTCAATTTTCTCTATACTTTTATCAACCATATTGTAACCCATCACCACATGGCCAAGAAAATTACCTTCGTCAGTATAAAGATTATTCGGGTAACCACTGAGTTCTTCCAATTTGCCAATATCATGTAGCAATATACCTGTGATGATAAGATCAATATCCAGTTTATATTGTTTAGCAGCATTTATACCAAGATTTAGCATATAGCAAACATGTTCAAGAAAACCACCCATTGTGGCATGATGTAAACGCAAAGAGGCAGGATGTTTTAGTATTTTGCTACGATTATCGATAATTAGCAACTGAAGCAGCTCATTTAGGTAAGGATTAGTTACTTTATTTATGTTTTTCTCGACGAATTTCCATAATCTTTCCGAATTTTTCTCAGATTGTGGTAAAATAAGCTCCCAAGAAAAGCCTTTTGATGCAAAATCTTCTTCATTTACAGGTACAATGCGCTTAATGTTAAGTTGAAGATTGCTCCGATAGTCTTCAACAATAGCTCTTACTCCAACTGGAGAACCAATATCAATCATGGGTTCAATTTCACCCGCATGTTCCCATATTTTACCAATGATAGTCCCTGAGCGATCTGAAAGAATAATATCCAGATAGGGCTTACCATCACGGGTTAATCGTAAATGTTTTTCCTTTAAAAGGAGATAAGCGCGTATCTCCTCGTTTGCTTTGAACTCTTTGATCATGCTTAATGCTATGTTTTTCTTCATGTTCATCCCCTATTATTAACATAAAGAATGTATAAAATATTCTTTGGAATTTAAAGAAAGTATTTTAATTTTGTTTCAAACTAAGCAAGCAATCGAAATATCATAGGAAGTAGTATGAAACAAACTAGTATTGGGCGTCTGGTTCTCGTCATGTTCATGATGGCTTTTGTGGTTTCAGGCCTTTTCGCCAGTACAACCGGAAAAATTTCCGGTCGTGTTATTGACAAGGCAAGCGGAGAAGCTTTGCCGGGATGTAATATTCTGGTAGAGGGTACGGTCTTAGGTGCTGCAACTGATCTTGATGGGAATTATTATATTTTAAATATTCCTCCTGGAGATTATACATTGCGCTTTATGATGATTGGATATGGGCAATTAAAAGTTACCGATATCACTGTTCAGGTCGGGTTTACAACTAATCTGGATGCAGAAATGACAGTAGAAGCTCTGCAAAGCGGGGAAGTGACCGTTGTGGCTGAGCGCGCCATGATCCAAAAAGATCTGACTTCTACAACATCGGTTGTTGGAGCAAAGGAATTGGAGTCACTCCCGGTTTCCGAAGTTGGCGATGTTCTTGCTATGCAGGCAGGTATGGTCGATGGTTCTTTAAGAGGTGGTCGTCGTGGTGAAGTGATGTATATGATAGATGGTGTTCCCATGACCGATTCATACGACAGATCTTCAACAGTGGATGTCAGTACGTCCATGGTTCAGGAACTTCAGGTTATTTCAGGTGCATTTAATGCTGAATACGGGCAAGCCATGTCCGGTATTGTTAATATTACAACTAAACAAGGCTCCGATGATTTCGGTGGTCATGTTGAAATATATTTTGGTGATCACATCTCTTCTCATAAGGAAATTTTTCCCAGAGTAAATAGAATTGAACCTTTTGGCATTCGTAACCTGGAATTAGGTATTCATGGTCCCCTTATTCCTGAAAAATTATATTATTATGTGAATGCCCGTAATATCTATTATGATGGACACAATAAAGGTCAACGCAGATATTTACCCAATGCTTTTGGAGAATACACCGGCTATAATGAAGTGGCTTTAACAGATTCTGCCAATATGTTGGGTGATGGCAAATGGGTTGATATGGGCTGGAATAGAAAATATTATTTGCAGACTCAGTTAATCTATAGGATCACTAAACAATCAAGAATTTCTTACAATATGATCTATGATGACCGTAGATATCAGGATTTTGATCGTTCTTGGATGTATAATCCTGATGGCTTAAGTACCAAGGATATGATCGGACAAACTCATATTGTTAAATATCAAAATCAATTATCCAAAACAACATTCTTCGATCTTGCCTATACTTATGGCAATAGAACATATAAAAATTATTATGATCATTTTGAGTTGACAGCTGCTGATACCAATTTATTGGTTCACCCGGAAATGCAGAGCACCTTTCCTTATCAATTTCATATTGGGGGAACTCAAAATAGCTGGAATTACAGAAGCAGTGGCTATCATCTGGGAAAATTCTCTTTAACCTCTCAGCTTAATAATACGCATCAGATGAAAATTGGTGCTCAGTTTAAACAAAATATGTTAGAATACGAAAATTGGGATTATCGTCCGGCTACTTTTGAGGAATCTTTCAATTCACAAAGACCTTATATCACGCCAACCCGTTTAGCTGATACAACAATTTATTCTTCTGCTTTTCAAGTTAGTCCAATTGAATTATCAGCCTTTGTTCAAGATAAGATCGAATTGAAAGACTTTATTGTGAACATTGGTGTGCGTTTAGATTATTTTAATCCTCGCTACAATGTTCTGGCAGATCCATCCGATCCCGATATATTCAATCCGATTAAACCCGGTAATCGTTTTAATGATATTAATGGCAATGGTGTCCAGGATGCAGGCGAAGCAAGTAAAAGCATTGAAGAGCGAGAATTATATTGGTACACAACTGCTTCTCCTAAATTGGCTATATCACCAAGAATTGGCTTTTCTTTCCCTATTTCTGCAGAAGGTGTTTTTCACTTTTCATATGGACAGTTCTTCCAAACACCTAATTATACCTACTTATACATGAATCCCAGCTTTCAGTTAGGTAGTGGGACAGGTCATCAGGGAACTATCGGTAATGCAGATCTTGCTCCTGAAAAAACCGTTGTGGGTGAAATTGGTTTACAACAACAATTAAGCTCGAATCTTTCTGCAGATCTTACCATCTATCTAAAAGATGTTCGTGACCTTACAGGAACTCGTGCTGATGTAGTCGAGGTATTTGGTGGTTCAAAATATTATTCCAAGATTGTTAATTCCGATTTTGCTGTGATTAAAGGTGTTACCCTTTCACTAAATCAACGTGATCCCAGCGGATTGTATATTGGAGGCGATTATACTTTTCAAATCGCCGAAGGTACGGCTTCTGATCCCTATGCTTACATGAACGCAATATCCGGCGGTTCAGAACCTGAAGTACAATTATTATCACTTGCCTGGGATCAGCGCCATACAGTGAATGTCTCCGGTGGCTTTAATACATCATTCTGGGGCTTTAACGCAGTTGCTTCTTATGGTAGCGGACTGCCTTATACTCCAAGGGCATCTGAAGATATTACATCTCTATTAGAAAACTCGCAGATCAAACCTGCTACTTTTAATGTGAATTTTCGTGGCTTTTATCGCTTTGATCTTTTCGGATTTACACCGGAAGTCTTTATTAAAGTTACAAATCTCTTAGATAGATTAAATGAAGTAGGTGTTTACAATGATACAGGTCGTGCCGGCTTTACAGGTGAAAAAGCTCGTATTGAAGCACTCAATGTTGCTACCCCTGTTAACACTATCGCAGAAATGTTCAACTCTCCGTATAACTACTCCGAACCTCGTCGTATTGAGATCGGGTTGAGGGTCAATTTATGAAAACAATGAAAAAAATAATTATAAGTTTATTACTGGTCTCTTTGCTTTTTGCTCAAAGCGGACCGGAATATCGTCGTTCTGCTGTGCATAACGCAAACCTTGTACGCACTGTCTTTTCTAACTGGGGAGCTGTGGGTCAGCCTGCCGGAAAAGGACCCAGAGGTGCATGGTTATTTGATACCAATGGTTATATTGGTGATATTTCTCCTCTGGTAGGTGCCGAAGTGACTTACTATGATGAAGAATTAGACTCAAATATTACCTTTAATTCCGTAGTAGTTTGCCCCATTGATCGTCCTTCTAGCGGAACTGAAGAATCCAATGACGGCAAGTTATGGACTTTTGAGCCTGTGGGTGGATATATAAATGCCAATCAATCCTCTGTTGCTATGAGCACAAATCCACATTCCTGGCCTCTGAGTTGGCCTGATAAAGCCAGTGATACAGAAGATCCCGGTTGGAGAGGCACCTGGAATGGTTATTTTGGCAAGAATGTTTTTTCTGCCGATCAGGAAAGCTTTTATGTCATGGATGACAATAATGACGAAGAGTATAATCATCGTTCAAATACTGCGGGACGTTGGTTGGGTTTTCCGGGCTATTATTTTAAACCCGATTCTACAGATCTGACAAGAAACGGTCTTGGCCTGGAAGTACGTGTTCGTGGTATGCAATGGCAACAATTTTTAGCTGCGGATGTTATTTTTTGGTTGTATGAAGTTACGAATACCTCCACCACGGATTATACCAAAGTTGCATTTGGAATGCTATGTGGTACCTATCTTGGCGTGACCGGTACAGAAGATTATGGCGAATATGATGATGACTGGTCATTCTTTGATGTTGAAAATGATATTACCTATACAGGAGATTTTGATAAAAGTTGTGCAAGAAATCCCAAGTGGCAAGGTCCCGTTGGTCTTGTGGGTTATGCTTTCCTTGAAAGTCCCGGCAATCCTTACGATGGTATAGATAATGATCGCGATAACTGCATCGAAAAGCATCCTCATCTTAGTTTTTCAGCACCCAAATTTGAAAAAACCGATTTTGATACGGTTATTTATGACATAGGTGACCAGGTGGTTGTTATTGATGACGACTATAATCGTTCGCTAGTAACTATTGACAGTAATCCGCAAATAATTAAGACACGCGGAGCAACGATTGAGATCATACCCGGTGTTACAAAACTTGTTGAAGGTAATGTGATAGATGAATTCTATAATGTGAATCCCAATGCCTATGATGGTATTGATAATGATCTTGATGGTCTGATCGATGAAAATTATATCCTTCATTATCGTCAGATTCGTATGAAACAAGAAAAAGATAAATACGATGTGAATAATAATGGTGATCGGGATGAATTGATCAATGTTATCCTTTATGATAAATTAGATCCCGTCTGTTACATAGATTATTTCACCGGACAAGGTGCCGATGATCCTCTGATTGATGAAAGAAGAGATGATGGCATTGATAATGATGGTGACTGGAATGCCGAATTTGATGATGTGGGTGCCGATGGTAAACCCAATACTAATGATTATGGTGAAGGCGATGGAATACCAACGCCGGGTGAACCGAATTTTGATGCTACAGATGTAGATGAATCCGACCAGATCGGTTTAACTTCATTCTATTATTTTACACCCTCAAATGAATATCCTATGAATGATGATGATAAATTATGGGATTGGTTAAAACCCGGTTATTTTGATCTTCCAACTAATATTCAAGACGGTAAACCTGTTTCAGGAGAAGACGGTGACTTTGTTTATGGTTCAGGGTTTTTTCCCTTGAGAGCCGGTGAAACACAACGCTTTTCTTTAGCTTTGGTTTATGGCCATGATATTGATGATATGTACAAGAATCGTAAAACTGTACAGAAGATCTATAACTCTGACTATCGTTTTCCATCTCCACCCGAAAAACCAATTTTAACAGCTGTTCCCGGTGATGGAAAAGTCACACTTTATTGGGATCGTGCTGCAGAAAAATCTATAGATCCTGTAACAAAAGAAGAAGATTTTGAAGGCTATAAGATCTATAAAGCAACGGATCCTGATTTTAATGAGGTCTATTCTATTACTGATGCTAATGGTGTTGTTACCGGCTATAAAGTTTTGAAGCAATATGATCTGGTGAATGACATTTCCGGTCTTTTCGAGGCATCTTCTGAATTATATCAGGAATCTGATGGTTATACTATTAATCTTGGATCTAATACAGGCTTACAACACAGTTATGTTGATGAAGATGTTGTGAACGGCAAGCAATACTATTATGCAGTGGTTGCTTACGACCGTGGCGATGCCGAGACAGATATTTATCCTTCTGAAAACACGAAATTTATTTCTGTGCAAGCCGATGGCTCCATCATTACAGATGTGAATACAGCGGTCGTTCGCCCTCAACCATCAGTTGCAGGTTATAATGCCCTCAACCAGGATAATAAACTTTATCATACAGAAGGACCTGCCAGTGGTGAGATCGTTTATGAGGTTCTTGATGAAACCGTATTGACCGATCACACTTACCGTGTTACTTTTACTGATACCAAGACAGATTCCATTGATAATAATAACAATGACTCACTTGATTTGAGTGATCCATGGGAATATACTCCTTACACAACAGCTTATAGTGTGATGGATATGACCGGTTATACTGAAGAAGTTGAAATCGATACTCATTACCTCTATCTGCATAAGCCACATATCATTAAGAGCTCAATGCTTATTGCAGATGCTGATTATCCTGATGATTATTTAGATATTGATCAGTTTGAACTCGATACTTTGCGTGGTCGTATTAAACTTATTAATGGTTCAGCTTACGATGAGTCCACCTATATTTTAAATTATCAGTATTATCCTGTTTACCAAAGTCCAAATATCTTGGGATCTCCTTACGCTAGTGAAACTAAAGATTCTGATATATTCGATGGTGTTCAATTGGTTTTTGCCAACGATTGGAAAATGGGCAAAGATGAAAAGAATTCATCATGGAATACGACAGATGGTCGTCTAATGGATTTCTCAATGAAGGCTTTTTCTTCTTCATTTGGTGCTGATATTAAAACGGGGATTCCTTATCCTGCAAACTATGAACTCCGTTTTACGGATTCCACAGTCATTGCTTATACAACACCTTCAATTTTGATAGATAATGTTTATGCTACCTTACCTTCATTCTTGAGGCCTAAGGCAGTCAGCACGAACTTCTATCTTTATAATATTACCGACTCTTGTGTTGTACCTTTTATTTTTTCAGGTGGAACAAAAAACAGTTCAGGTATTTATGAGCTATCAAATGGTGCATTATTATCTACTTTCTTTTATTTGCCCGGAGATACTGATTCCAGCGATGCTTATTATTCTTGGGTAATTAACTTTAGAAATGAAGGTAAAAGAGATAGATTTGGCGCCGGTGATGTTTTAAATATTATAACTAAAAAGCCTTTCCGAAATGGAGATGTTTTTGAGTTTACAACTGAGGCACCCATAGCCGATAATGATGTTGCTGAAACAAACCTTGATAATATTCAGGTCGTCCCCAATCCTTATATTGTTGCCAATAATATGGAAGCACCACTTCCTCCGGCGGTAACATCCGGACGAGGAGAACGCAGAATAGAGTTCAGAAGACTTCCTGAAGATGCAAAGGTGCATATCTTTACATCTGCCGGGTCTTTGGTAAGGACTTTAAATCACGATGGTAATATTCACAATGGCACCTTAGCATGGGATCTTAAGACAAGTGAGAACCTTGATATTGCTTTTGGTGTTTACTTCTATGTTGTTGAATCCGGCGCGGGTAAAAAATCCGGAAAGGTTGCGGTGATCAAATGACATATAGGAATACAAAAATGAAGAAAGTATTTTCAACAATATTGTTCGTTTCCGCTTTGTTCTCTTCCTTACTCGCCCAAGACAAAGTCGGGACCATAGCTGCAAATTTCTTAAATGTTCCTGTAGGAGCCAAAGCAATTTCGATGGGAGGCGCTTTTACGGCTATATCCGATGATCCCACTGCCTTATTCTGGAATCCGGGAGCTATGGCAAGAACAAACACATCAGATGTTTATACAACAATCACAAATTACTTTGTTGATTCAAAACATACTTGGTTTGGAGCTCAGTATATGCTGACCCCAAATGATGCTTTGGGTATTTCATTGAATAGTCTTAATTATGGTGATTGGGAGCCCGTTACCACAGTTGAGCAACCCGATGGAACGGGGGAATATTGGCAGGCCAGCGATCTTGCAATCGGCGTGAGTTATGCAAGAAGTATGACTGACCGTTTTTCAATTGGTGGAACAGTTAAATATATTAATCAGACCATTTATAATGAAAGTGCTTCGACTGTTGCAATAGATCTTGGATTGCTATTTATTACTCAATTCAATGGTTTACAAATAGGTGCCAGTATTCGAAATTTTGGTGGTTCTATGGAAATGCGTGGTCGTGACTTGCTTACCCAGGTCGATCTAGATGAAACTTCCGATGGAAATAATGAAAATATCGTAGCGTATTTAAAAACTGATATCTGGGCTATTCCATTGACCTATGTTATAGGTGCATCCATGCCTGTAGTTAATACCAGATCGAATAAGCTGGTTTTAGCTGCCGATGTTATGCGACCTACAAATGATGCTCAGGTCTTAAATTTAGGTATGGATTGGGAAATTGCCAATATGATCTCTGTTCGCGCTGGTTATCAGTCCATGTTTAAAGCCGAGCGTGAAAATGGTTTAACATTAGGATTAGGCTTAGATCTGGAAATTTCCGGGATAAGCCTTGTTTTTGATTATAGTTTTCAACATTATGGTAGATTAGGCATGTTGAATACGACGTCATTTGCCTTAACATTTTAACGAAAGTGTAAGGACGCGATTAATTGCGTCTCACATTAATCAAAGAAACAAACAAGAAAGATAAACAAGAAAGAAAAAGGAGAAACATAATGAAAAAACTTCTTGTAGTTTTAATGGTCGTGTTTGCGACATTTGCATTGGCGGAGATCAATGTAACCTATGTTGTAAATATGTCCACACTGACAGGTATGGGTGCGACTGACTCTACCTATCAAGTTCAGATTTGTGGAGCTGAAAAAGCTTATGCTCATAACATTTTTCTAACTTGGGGAGACGACTCTCCGCTTACAAGCAATGTTGGTGGTGATTATTGGGAATTGACTATTGCTTATCCGGACTCGATGATTGGTTGGGATATGGCGTATAAAATTCGCTATAAATCTGAAACCGATGACGGATTTAGCTGGGAGAACGTTCCCGGAGGTGGTGACCGACATTTTACAATGCCCGCTGCAGATTCTGTTTTGCAAGTAGCTTATGTTAATAATGGCTGGGAACCGCCTTATACACCTTCTGATTCAGTTGATGTATTCTTCCGTGTTAATATGAGTGCGGATGAAAGCTTTAATCCAACACTAGCATTAAGTATTGTTGGTGATTTACCGGCATTTGGAAATGGAAACATTTGGAGTCCGGGTACTTATGAATTATCTCAAGAAGGTAGTTCAGACTTTTGGAATGTTCATTTGAAATTTGATCCTTCAGTTATGCCTGTTACAGGTCGCGGATGGCGTTTCCATAATAATGGATCTGAATGGGACGGTCACTCAGAGAACCTAAACAATGCTTATGGTATGGGCGAAAATCGCAAGATTGACCTTCCTGATTCTGATACAACAATCGCTTGGGTATGGTGGAATGACATTCCCGGTGGTGACTTTGGTGGAACAGATTCAGCCAATATCGTTTTTGGTGTTGATATGTCTGCAGCTGTTCAAAATAATGGTTTTGAAATTGGTGATACTTTGGAAGTTCGTTTTGGTTATGAATTGAGTTCAAATGAAGTTCATACCCTTCAAATGACTCATGTGGGTGGTACACAAATGTATTCGG
This sequence comes from uncultured bacterium, assembly GCA_964572745.1. Lineage (GTDB taxonomy): Bacteria > Fidelibacterota > Fidelibacteria > Fidelibacterales > Fidelibacteraceae > M50B103. Next base: position 3,014 of record CAZNFT010000005.1, on the reverse strand, counting down.
CAGAGGCTAATAATATTTCTCTCGTTTTTGGTGAATATTTATATTATCAATATTATATGATCAAAAATGGTGTTGAAGAACGTGAAGTCTATTATAACTTTAATTATGATGGTAGCACACCCAATGCCGCAGAACGCCGTCGCGTCATTATTGCTGACGGAAATGCACAGGTTGCTGATGTAGAATCCGCTGGCGGTGAAGAACGTCGTATGCCTTTCTTCCGTAACAGAAGTCTTTTAGCAAGAGAAGTTACAGTTCATGTAGAATGTGATCTTCGTCCGGCTTATGCAGCAGTTGCTGCCGGCAAAACGCTAAATGATCTTCAAGGTTCACAGAATATTTCACTTGTTTCACAGATCAATGGCGTTGCAATGAACGGACCCTTCTCAAATAACTCTGAAGGCGCATGGGCCGGTTGGGGCGCATCTTTGATGAATGACACAAACCGTGTTATGTATGATGATGGGACACATGGCGATGCAACTGCCGGTGACTCAATTTATACTCTGACTTATGTCCTTCATCCTGATAGTGGACACACTGTTGCTCAAGAATGTAAATTCGGCATTAATGGTGGAGATAACGAAGGTGGAGAAGGCGGTTACGGTAATAACCATATCGTAAATATTGATGATTCTAAATCTGAAAGTTATTTATACATTGCTTTTGGTAGTATCAATCCAACTTTTTATAGTGATTGGACACCGACACGTGGTGTTGGCGTTGAAGATATTCCTGCTATATATACTTTAGCACAGAATTATCCTAACCCATTTAACCCAGTAACTACTATCTCTTTTACTGTACCTACAAGTTCAAATGTAAAATTGAGCGTTTTCGATATGACCGGTCGCCATGTTAAAACCTTGGTTAACGGTTATGTTAATACCGGTGCCTATGATGTTAATTTTGACGCTTCAAACTTGTCGTCAGGTGTTTATTTCTATCAATTGACATCCGGCAATACATCTATGGTTAACAAGATGGTGTTGATGAAATAGTCACTGTAAACTACTAGCTAATATAAAAGGGGGATGGTTTATGGCCATCCCTTTTTTTGATTTGTAGAATAATAAAAATATATCGAAGTGGTCTTGTATTTTATTGCTGAGAATAAAAAGATTTTATATATTATTGTATGAATAAAATTTTAAACTAAGGAGAGAAAAACATGAAGAAAAGTTTTAGCGTTGTCTTGTTGTTGTTACTTGTGCTTGTAATAAGTTCCTGTTCTACTATGGTAAGGATAGATACGCCAGGAGTATCCGGTGCAGAAATAAGGCTTAATGGTGAACCCTTGGGTTTTGCGCCAGTAAAAAAGAAACTTAGCGATGCATTATGGGAAAGTTATACTGTTGATGTAAGAAAAGATGGTTATAAAACCTACTACGGCGAGCTGAAAAAAGAAGTTAAGGCTGATGCGGTTATAGGAGGTCTTTTTGTATGGCCTATATGGTTATGGGTTTATGGTCCTGAACCGGTTCAAAATATTTATTTAGAACCGGAAGATAAAAAGTAAAATATATTTAATCTTAAAAGCCCCGCTATGGGGCTTTTTTTATATATGACTAATAAAAGCCTTTGCATAAGCTCTCATCTAAGTGAAGGGTAGGATTCCTCTTTTCTTCTTTAAATCTCTTGTTAATACTTTGTTGCTTCCTTTAGTTTTTAAGCTGAAAATAAAAAAGCTCCGGAGTTTAGCGGAGCTTTTATTTTATAGATGATATATTGGAAGATTCTATTTATAGGAGTCCAAAAAGTCATTACGTTTTTTTCTTTTGACTAGAGGGATATAGTAGGGAACTGACACCTTACGCCACTCATTATAACGAGAATATTTTCCCATAGTAATGTTTTCCGCTAAAGTGGTGGAACCCACGAAAAGTAGAATTAGTACTGCAGAGCCAAGAAAAGAACTGGCTTCACCTGTAAAACGGTAAGCGTATAGTCCAACAATGACCCACTGTGCCATTTCGCATGCATAGTTAGGATGACGAGAGTATTTCCATAGACCAAAGGTATTAAAACCTAACTGATGTCTGGGGGATTTTTTAAATTCCTGGCTATTGCGTTCTTGATAAAAACGGAATTGTTGATTGTCTGCAATGGTTTCTAAGAGTAAAAAAAGTGCATGAAGAGCAAAAAGCAAAAAATCAACCCAACTTAAAGGTGCATTAAATTGCCCTAAGGTGTATAGTGGGAATGTAAAAGCAAAGATCAGGACAAGTTGAAAGATCGAAATAAAAGCGAGGTTGAATAATTCAAAAATAAAAGGGCTTGGGATCTTTTTGCGCATAATTTCCCAGCGATAATCTTCGCCGGTGAATCCTTTTTTCCAGTTAAAATTATAACCACCACGACGGGCAAAGTTAATAGATAAACGTACAGCCCAAGCCACAACTAAAAGAGCTGCTATGATATAGCGAGGATTATCAAGGAAATCCCTCATCCATACAAGGGCATATACAGCAGGAAGAACTGACCATAATCTGTCAACAGTTGAATAATTTCGGGTTAAAAGGCCATAGAAAAATGCAATAAGAACGGAAATTAGCAAAATTGCGAGAGAGATCTGTAGTGAGGTCATAAAAAAAACTCCTGTTTTTGTGTCAATATCAATTTTCGGGCTGAATATATAATTTTTTTTAAAGATAGGCAATAAAAGGAATATAAAGCTGGGTGCTAAACTCCTCTCGGGATTAATATTTAAAATATCATCCTGTTTTTTTCATTGCCTTTAGGGGCCGAACCGCAATAGCAAACGATTCCACCTCCAAACCCAAAACCACAGCGTGGTTTAACATCCCCGTAAGGGGATGAATAGTAATAACAAACGATCCCACCTCCAAACCCAAAACCACAGCGCGGTTTAACATCCCCGTTAGGGGATGAATAGTAATAGCAAACGATCCCATCTCCAAACCCAAAACCACAGCGTGGTTCAACATCCCCGTAAGAGGATGAACCGCAATAGCAAGCGATTCAACCGCAAAACCCAAAACCACAGCGTGGTT
>CAZNFT010000004.1:0-71907 GCA_964572745.1 uncultured bacterium | reverse complement strand
ATATAAGGCTTGTAATAACAAACACTAAGTAAGCAATAAACGGGTAACTTTTGAGGCAACTAACTCTCAAAATTGAGCAAATCGCAAAAAACCTTGGCGTGAATTATAATTTTATGTCTTGTAATATTTTTAATCCTAATGAGGGTGAGATAAGCAAAAAATTGCTTTGAAACGTAGGAAAAACCTATAGCTGAATCTGATCAATGTAAACGGGATATTCGATCTGCTTACTCATTGACATCAGCGATCTAAATTGCGTTAAAGCTTTATTTAAATTAATTAATACTATCCAGAAAGAGAGGCATTATGAAAAAAATCAGTATGCTACTTAGCCTTATCTTGATCGCCATACTATTTAGCGCTTGCACAAATGATAATGATCCTGACTATGCTGAACTGCTCATAGGCAGATGGGTAAATACCATGGTCAATGGCCGGGAAATTTTAACTGATGACACATTTGTTATGAACCTCAGATCGGACAATATACAAATGTACGCAATAGGGCTTCAGGAAGACGAAAACAACAAAAGTTGGCAGGAAAACAGCAACTACACCTACAGTGTTATCGGCGATACGATCTGCATCGATGGATTTGCACAGGGAAATACATTTCACATGAAATTTGAAATACAATCAATCGACAATTCGACTATTAGCTATACTGTGCCAATATTCGCCATAAATGGAGATATGATACCCGACGAAAAAACTTATACCTGTGAAAAAGTCACTATTGATTTTAGCACTGAGTTTACAGGAATTTGGTATGGCCGTTGCACAAGCCCTGGCACAAATGACAGCCTGTTTCACTATTGGGAATACTTTGCTGATAGCACCTACAATTATTACTACCAGAATGAAAACAGCAAATGGATTAAAAAGACCGATAATGAAGGACAGTATTTTCTCTATGGTCAATTGATGGTAAGCAATTATTCTTACGATCATTTGAGCGCTGGCACAGGTCGAGCTTTTGAGTGCTGGAATTTCAACATCGATGGAAACAGGATGACATGGACCGGTTTGCGCGAGAACAATGTCACCATCAACTACGAAATGCAAAAGGTAGAATCGCCTCCTGAAACCGAGTAATAGCGACTTACACAGTTATTAAATAATATCAGGAAATCTTGTTAATTTGGCTTTATCACTGATCGGAATTGTAAATTTTATTTAACCGCAGTTCAAAAAAATGGAAACAATTCTTTATGAACTTGAAAATATTTATATTTTATAACCACATATTTAAGAGGAAGACACATGAAATCAATTAGAATTCTATTCATATTATTTTTGGCGGTTCTCTTTGCACTAAGCTGTCAAAGAAATAATGGAGATGAAAATATTGAGGTTTTTGGTATCGAATTCATTCCCAACTTTTTTATAGTCGATGATGAAGTTGTTGGAATTGATGCAGATATTGCCAGTGAAGCAATGCAAAATGCAAGTGTTGATATGGAATTAAGTATGGCAGATACATGGCAAGATGCCTATAATACAATATTAAGCGGTCAAAACAAGGCCCTATTGACTGTAGCATATACCCCCGAACGCAAAGATCTTTTCAAATGGGCAGGTCCAACAAGCCAAGGAATGTATGGAATACTTGGGAATAACGATACGCTAAGCAGTGAATTCCCATTACAAATAGAAAAATGCAAACAGCTTCCCGCCATTGCTGTTGTAAAAAACTGGTTAGAAACAACAAGTCTCGAAGATTTGGGTTTTACAAACCTCGTTTATTACGATACTTACAATGAGGCATTAGATGTTTTTATGAGTGGCGAAGTTCCTTTTATAGCAAGCGACTTTTACCATTTAGCATCAACACTTCCTAAAGGATATTATTTATCCAATGTTCGTGCAATCACACGATACCGCACTGTTTATTATTACATTGCTTTCTCCAAAGATGTAAGCGATGCGCTTGTCAACAGCGTTCAGAATTCGCTTCAAACCTTGATTGAGAATCAAAGTACAACCGCAATCGTAAGAAAGTACATCTCTATAATGCCCGACGATTACATCGCGGGAACTATTCAGCTTTTTACCGAATTTTCACCACCTAGCAGTTACAGCACTGGGAGAAACACCTCCTTAGAAATACAAGGTTCATCCGTCGATATTGTAAATGAAATTCAGAATAGAACAGGATATATTAACAGCATAAATTTAACCCTATGGAATGATGCTTACAACATTGTGCAATATTTACCAAACAGCGCATTATTTGCTACAGCCCTTACAGACGAACGTGAAAATATGTTTCAATGGGTTGGCCCAATCTCTCCCAACAGAACCTATTTTTATACGCTTTCATCTTCGGGTTTAAGTATCAAAACACTTGAACAAGCAAAAGCACTTGAATCAATTGGCACGCCAAATGGTTGGTTTAGTCATGACTTTCTCATAAACAACGATTTTCAAAACATTAACGCTACTTCACTTACTTCTCAAGAATCCTTTAATCAACTTATAAATGGTGAGGTTCAGGCGCTTCTAATGCCGGATACTGATATGAAAGGCTTAGCTGATTTGGCAGGAGTGCCTATGAACGACCTGACCCAACATATTAAAGCATTGGATTATGACAGTTATATCGCTTTTTCCTTGGATACACCTTCAAGTACTGTCCGGGAATGGCAAGAGCATCTCGATGCCTTGAAGGCAGATGGCACATTCGAAACGATCTGGAATAAATGGTATAGTGGAGTTCCAATGCCCTAAATATTATAGGGATGTAGAAAGCTTTTACCCTGCTTTGATCCAGAAGTTTATCACAGTTTTAATATCTCTTTTACTATGATGATTTAAGGGCAAAAATTAAAAAATTCTATGATCGTAGCTCAGAATAAAAAAATTATAAGGAAGACACATGAAATCAATTAGAATTCTATTCATATTATTATTGTCGGCACTCTTTGTGATCAGCTGTCAAAGAAATAATGGAAATGAAAGCATCGAGGTCTTCGGTATCGAATTCACTCCCAACTTTTTTATAGTCGATGATGAAATTGTTGGGATAGATGCAGATATTGCCAGTGAAGCAATGCAAAGTGCAAACCTTGATGTCAACCTGACTATGGCAAATATCTGGGATGACGCCTACAATGCGGTCTTAAGTGGTCCTAATAAAGCTCTACTTACTGTAGCTTATTCCCCAGAACGCAAAGATCTTTTCAAATGGGCAGGTCCTACCAGCCAGGGAATGTACGGAATATTTGGAAATGGAGAACCGATAAGCGATGAATATCCATTGCACATAGACATGTGTAAACAGCTTTCGGGCATTGTGGTAGTTAGGGACTGGTTAGAGACAACCACCCTTGAAAATTTGGGTTTTACCAACCTCGTTTATTACGACACTTATAGTGAGGCATTAGATGTATTTATGGGTGGCGCAGTACCTTATATAGCAAGTGACTTTTACCATTTACTATCAGCGCTTCCCGGAGGGTATTTTCTATCGAATGTCCAAACTGTCACACGATATCTAACTGTTTATTATTATATTGCCTTTTCAAAAGACGTAAATGATGCCCTTGTTGCCAGTGTCCAGAATTCTATTGAAACTTTAATAAAAAATAAAAGTACAGTAGCTACCGTACGTAAATACATAGCTTTAATGCCAGAAGAACACATAGCGGGAACTATTCAGTTATTTACCGAGTTTTCACCGCCCAGCAGCTACAACTCTAGAGAAAGTATGTGGGAAATATCAGAAGGCTCTTCTATAGATATGCTAAATGAAATTCAGTCAAGAACCGGCTATGTTAATAATATAAATATGACCCTATGGAATGATGCTTACGAGATTGCGCAGTACCTGCCAAACAGCGCAGTATTTGCTACAGCCCGCACTCCCGAACGTGAAAACATGTTTCAATGGGTTGGACCTCTCTCTCCAAATAAAACATATTTCTATACCCTTGCCTCTTCCGAATTAAGTATAGAAACACTTGAAGATGCCAAAGCACTCACATCCATCGGCACGCCGAATGGTTGGTTTAGCCATGATTTTCTTATCGAGAATAACTTTCAAAATATCGATGCCAGCTCACTAACAACAGAGAAAACTTTTGTTCAGTTAATCAGTGGAGAGGTTCAGGCAATCTTGATACCAGATACGGATATGTTATGGTTGGCTAATATAAACAAAGTGCCAATGACTGACCTGACCCAACATATTAAAGCATTGGATTATGACAGTTATATCGCTTTTTCATTGGATACACCTTCAAGTACTGTCCGGGAATGGCAAGGCCATCTCGATGCTATGAAAGCAGATGGCACATTCGAAACGATCTGGAATAAATGGTATAGTGGAATTCCAATGCCCTAAATATTATAGGGATATAGAAAGCTCCTAAAAAACGGCACACAGTTAAAAAGCGAATATCGCTAGGAATGATTGCCTTTATCAGCAAGCTATTCTCCCAAATTTCTTGTAAGTATGCCCATATTTTTTTAACTTAGTAAACTTGGTTAATAAAAGCGGGAAATTAAATAAAGCTATAGCAAAGAACTTTATTTCCTGTCATTCAAGAATAATGTAGCACATCATTCTTGCAATTAAAAAAAACAAACAGGTTATAAAATGAAAGATCTCAAGGACAAAGTAGTTCTTATTACCGGTGGCGCATCGGGTATAGGTAAGATCATGGCGCGTTTAATGCTGGAACGACAAGCAAAAGTAATTATCTGGGATATCAACGAACTAAAGATCGATGAGACAATTTCTGAACTATATCCCAAAGGTAATATTTCGGGTTATAAAGTAGATGTTTCCAAGATCAGACAAATTCAAGAAAATGCTAAAAAAGTCAGAGAAGAAATAGGCATCGTTGATGTACTTATAAATAACGCGGGAATTGTTGTTGGAAAATATTTTCATAAACATTCAACAACTGAGATCAATAAAACAATGGAGATCAATGCCATTGCTCCCATGCAGCTGAGTCTGGAATTTCTTAATGACATGCTTGATCAAAATTCCGGCCATATCTGTAATATTGCTTCATCTGCCGGAATTATTTCAAATCCCAAAATGTCGGTTTATGCTGCAAGTAAATGGGCAACGATAGGTTGGTCAGATAGTATTCGGCTAGAAATGAAAAAACTCAAAAAAAATGTGAATATAACGACTATCATGCCCTACTATATCAATACAGGAATGTTCGATGGCGTAAAATCCAAGATTAAAATCCTTGAACCGGAAGCAGCATCACTTACTATTATAAAAGCCATTGAAAAGAACAAAAAAATGCTGACTATCCCCGGATATATTTATAGACTTACCCGATTCGGGCAAGCACTTATGTCCATTAATGTCTTCGATTGGTTTGTCGGTAGCGTGCTTGGGATCCATAAAACTATGGAAAATTTTACAGGTCGAAAAAATAATTAATCACAATAAAGAGTTGAAAAATGAATACTAAAAAAGATACCATCATCAAATACATTGAAAGCCAAAGAGCGTTTTTTGCTACTCATGAAAGCAAAAATATCAGCTTCAGACTAAAACAACTTCGCAGGCTTAAGGAAGCTGTTATAAAATATCAGACTAAGATCGAGGATGCTCTGTGGAAAGATCTTCGAAAATCACCCGAAGAGGCCTATCTGACCGAGATCAGCATTGTAACAGGTGAAATTGATAATCATATCAAGCACCTGAAAAAATGGGCTAAAACAAGAAGAGTACACACTCCCCTACATGTTTTGCCTTCTTCAAGTAAATTGATTTATGAACCGCTGGGTCTTGCTCTTATCATCGCCCCCTGGAATTATCCCTTCCATCTGCTTATTAACTCTCTCATCGGTGCTATATCTGCAGGTTGCTGTTGTGTGCTAAAACCATCGCCTTATACGCCAAACGTTGCTGAGATCATGGCGGATATGATCGCCGAGTTTTTTCCGACTGATTATATCTGCCTTGTTCAAGGTAACAGAGAAGTTAATCAAATTCTCTTGGACCAGCGCTTCGATATAATTTTCTTTACAGGAAGTCCTGCCTTAGGCAAAATCGTCATGCAAGCGGCTGCAAAGAATTTAACACCTGTTGTTTTAGAGCTAGGCGGAAAAAGTCCCTGCATAGTCGATAAAGATGCCAATATCGATATCGCTGCCAAGCGCATTGCCTGGGGGAAACTCATCAATGCGGGACAAACCTGCATTGCTCCCGACTATCTTTTTGCTCACAGTACAATAAAGGATGAATTACTAGACAAGATCGTTTTCCATATCAAAGACATGTATGGCGACGATCTCAAAGAAAGTCGCTTTTATCCACGCATTGTAAATAATCAAGCAGTCAACAGATTGGAAAAGCTACTACAAGAGGGTAAAATACATTCGGGTGGCGAGATCGATAAAAAAGAGCGTTTTGTTTCACCGACTATTATTGATAATGTCAATCCTGATTTCTTGGTAATGCAAGAAGAGATTTTCGGTCCTATTTTGCCTGTCATGACTTTTGAAGATATTAATGAAACGATGGATTTCGTCAACAAACACGAAAAGCCCTTAGCCTTTTACTATTTTGGTAAAAACAAGAATGCCAAAGATGTTTTAGCAAGAACTACATCCGGCGGCGCGACCATCAATGATACACTCATGCATATCACCAACCACGATCTCCCCTTTGGAGGCGTAGGAAATAGCGGCATGGGAAATTATCATGGCAGGGAAAGTTTCTTGGCTTTTAGCAATAAACGAGCAGTCATCACAACTCCAACTAAAATTGATTTGCCCTTTAAATATCCGCCTTTTAAATATTTTAAAATTGCCAAGAAGATCATTTAGCTCGGTTAATAAATTATTGCTTAAACAACTGACGAAACTTCAGTATATTTTCACTTGAATATTAATGAGATAAAAGGATAAGAAATGGACCAAAAATATTATAAGAATTCACCGGATAATATTATAATAATCGATGAAACATCTTCAATTCTAAAAAAATCCAATGCAATTGAATTTCATAGCACTTTACCGGAATATAAAGCAACTCCCTTAACTCACTTACCCGGTCTTGCTAAAAAATATGGTGTTAAAAATATTTACTTAAAAGATGAATCATATAGATTTGGTTTAAACGCTTTTAAAGGTCTGGGGGCTTCTTATGCAGTCCATAAAGTCTTAGAAAGTGACCCTAATATTGAAACTATTTGTACAGCTACCGATGGGAATCATGGTAGAGCTGTCGCCTGGTCTGCAAAAAATCTTGGGAAAAAATCTGTCATTTATGTACCCGGCGATACAACTAAAAAACGTATTGAAGCCATAGAAGCACAAGGTGCAAAAGTAATCCAGATAGCCGGAGATTACGATAAAGCTTGCGAAACCGCAAAAAATAAATCTCTAGAAAATAATTGGGCATTAGTCCAGGACACTGCTTGGGAGGGCTATACGGAAATTCCTGCCTTGATCATGGCCGGATATTTGACCATGTTCAAAGAAATTGAAAAAAGTCTTGAAAAAAAAGATGATATTGACATTGTTTTCTTGCAAGCAGGTGTTGGAAGTTTTGCCGGATCGGGAGTTTTCCACTATTTAAATAAATATGGCAAGAATAAACCAAAGATCGTGATTGTCGAGCCCGAAGAAGCAGATGGAATTCTCCTTAGCTTTAAAAATGATAAGATCTCAACTTCCAAGGGAAGCGGCACGACAATTATGGCCGGATTAAATTGTGCAACACCTTCTATGGGGGCCTGGGGTATAATTAAAAGCGGTACTGACCTTTCTCTAAAAGTCAATGACGATTACACAAGAAAAGCCATTCGTGAACTATATTATCCCAATGCTTCAGATAAAAGAATTATTTCCGGAGAATCCGGAGCCGCCGGTCTTGCAGGTTTTCTTGCACTCATGAATGAAGCTGAGCTAAGAGAAGTGAAAGATGATCTGAATATGAATGAAAACAGCAATATTTTATTCATCAGCACCGAAGGCGATACAGATAAGCTGGTCTTTGCTGAAATAGTTGATGATCTAAACTATACATAATGCTTAAAATAAATATTCCATTAAATAAAAAGTCTGAGAATATTTCTCAGACTTTTTTTCTTTAGATATATATCTTTCTGTAGCTATCGCTATTTTCTCGGTGCTTCTACCTTCGCTCCTTGAGAGCTCCTGCGGAAAAGCAGTACTAGAGATTATAGATCTCTGTGTATTTTTCTTCCAGATAATCCATAAAAGCATCGGCACTCAAAGCTTTTCTTGAAATTGCCATGATCAGATCCTCCGGATCATAATAACGGCCAAGTTTATGGACTTTTTCATTCAACCATTCTTTTAATACTTTAAAATCACCAGCTTTGATCTTGTCCCACAATTTGGGAATTTCCATATCAGCCTGTTCAAGAATTTGCGCTCCATAAAGATTGCCCATGGCATAAGATGGGAAATACCCAAAACCACCAAAGGACCAGTGAACATCTTGCATTACTCCTTCAGCATCGTTTTCCGGGCGGATACCAAAGTATTCTTCCATTTTATCATTCCACAATTTGGGAATATCATTTATATCAACATCACCATTAATGATCATACTTTCCATATCAAAACGAAGCATAATATGGAGTGAGTAATAGACTTCATCCGATTCAACGCGAATAAGTGAGGGCTTTACAATATTTACCATACGATACCAGTCATCAAGTGTCACATTTTTTAACTGCGGAAAATGTTCTTGTAAAACAGGGAATTCATACGACCAGAATTCTTTTGAGCGTCCAATCTGGTTTTCCCATAAACGGGATTGGCTCTCATGAATACCAAAGGATGTGGCCTCTGCAAGTGGTGTGCCAAATTCTTCTTTATTTAATCCTTGTTCATAAATTGCATGCCCACTTTCATGGATGGTGGAAAATAAACCCGACAGCAACATTTTGTCGTTCAAACGAGTTGTAATACGGACATCTTCAGGATGAAAACCAATAGTGAAAGGATGCGCAGAAACATCCTGGCGGGCGCAATCCATGTCCAAGCCCATATCTTTTGCGACTTTCATTCCAAACTTCCATTGTTCATCTGTATCAAAAAGCTGTTGTAAGGGAGCATCATCGATCTGCTCAGCCGCACGAATTTTTTCAACAAGTTTGACCAAACGAGGTTTAAGATCGGTAAATAAAGCGGCAACACGTTCCGTAGTCATACCTGGTTCAAAATTATCAAGCAAGGCATCATAAGGCTTATCTTCATAGCCAAGATAATCAGCTTCTTTTTTCTTTAGTGCTATCATCTTTTCCAAGAACGGTGCATAAGCGGAAAAATCTTTGGCTTCTTTGGCTTTAAACCAAGCTTGCTGAGTTGCTGAGGTATGTCTGGACATTTCCTCGACAAATTCTTCAGGTAAAACCGAGATTTTCTTGAGATCTTTCCATAGCAGATAAACCATTCTTTTATTGTTTTCATTAAGATCCTTATCAAGAATTTTGCCACTTTCAAGATCGATATATTTTGCGAGTTCATCTTTCAATTTTTTACCCGTTGACATCTGATGATGTAATAAACTCATATAAGCCAGGACTTCTGCTCTATAGGCACCGCCACCTTTGGGCATGTATGTTTCCTGATCCCAATGAAGAACTGAGGCGGCAGATTCAATTTTCTTTATCTCTAACAAAATGTTTTTTAAAGCTTTCATATAAGTCTCCTTTCAGCTTTGTTTTTTATGAGCAAAATCTATTGAATTTTATGCTCAAAAGCATCCATTAAGTTGAGAGGATGACGGGAAAGATTGTTGACAGGATAACCTTGTTGACAGGATAACTGGATGTACAAGATTGCTTTTCCGGCAGGATGACTGGATTACCCTGTTGACTGGATTACCCTGTTGACTGGATAGCTGGATGTACAAGATTGCTTTTCTGACAGGATGACTGGATTACCCTGTTGACTGGATAACTGGATGTACAAGATTGCTTTTCTGACAGGATGACTGGATTACCCTGTTGACTGGATAACTGGATGTACAAGATTGCTTTACTGAAGAGCTGACCCTCCTTGTATATTGATTTTGTAAGAAAAATCAATATACAAGGAGGGAAGTTCCGATTCTTCGGAACGTAGTAGGGTCATCCTGAAGCCCGAAGCTTCGAAGAAAGATCTGATACGACAGAAAAAGCTATTTATAGTTACAAGTCCTTATAATTTGGATGCAATTTCCTCGGCAACTTCTAGCGAGCTATTTGTTCCACCAAGATCATAAGTACGTACCTTGCCTTCGGCAATGACATCTGCAACTGCAGTTTCTAGTTTTTCAGCCATTTCACTTTCACCCAGCCAATCTAACATCATTTTGGCTGTCAGGATCATAGCGGTTGGATTAACTTTATACTGACCATAATATTTTGGTGCAGAGCCATGTGTCGGTTCAAAAACTGCCAATTTATCACCAATATTTGCAGAACTTGCAAAGCCCAATCCACCGACTAATTGTGCGGAAAGATCTGAAAGAATATCGCCAAACATATTTTCGGCAACGATCACTTCATAATTTCCAGGATCTTTAACAAGCCACATACATTGAGCATCGATATTTGTTTCCCAAAGTTCAATACCGGGATAATTTTGGGCAACTTCACGAGCAGTACGAATCATTAAACCACCTGTTTCTCGAAGCACATTAGGTTTATCGCACACTGTCACGGCTTTCTTGCCATATTTTTTGGCATATTCAAAGGCATTAGTAATAATGCGTTTACATCCCTGACGAGTCATAATACGAGTGGATAATGCAATATTTTCGAGTCCGGCATCTTTGAATTTTTTCATTTTGGGATGATTTTTATCTAGTACATCGTAAACATCTTTAGGAAGCGGATGAAACTCAATACCTCCATACATACCCTCAGTATTTTCTCGGAAAATGGTAATATCAATTTCATCCTTATAATTTAAAGGATTACCTTTATAAGCTTTACATGGCCGCATATTTGTATGCAGATCAAAAAGCTGGCGAAGGCGGACAATGGGTGAAAAATACACAAAGCCTTTGCCTTGCATTTCAGGAACAAGTGCTTTTTCGGCTTCTTCCTTGGGCTGTGATGTTATGGCACCAAAAAGCGCACAATCAACTGTCTTTAACATATCGATGGTTCTCTGAGGAAGCGCATCACCCTCAGTCTTCCAAAACTCCCAGCCAATATCGCCATGAACAAATTCAGCATCAAGCTCAAGTTTATCCAAAACTATCTTAGCTGCTTCCATTACTTCGTTGCCAACACCATCACCCGGTAGCCATCCAATTCGGTATTTTGCCATGGTAGTACTCCTTAAATTTCCAGTTAATGTAAAATATGCCACCCCGTGTTCCGTCCGGCAGTGGCTCTTAAATTATTACATGCTTATTTTATAAATAGCCTTTTATATTAGGGAAATTTAACATGGAATGCAAGAATGCTAAAAAAATACTTTAAAATTAAATACATCAGCCAGCTTTTCTACTGTGTGCAAGTCTTCGGTCGAGATAACAAGCCTTTAATTATTTAAGCATGCTTCCTAGGTAATACCCACCAATCGCAAGCGATAATCCTCCTGCCAGATTAGCGAACATATTAAGAAGGCCCATCCAAATTCCAGCTGTTTGAATAAGGCTAAACGTTTCTACACTGAATGTTGAAAAGGTGGTAAATGCACCCAAAAGACCAACAGCAAGGAAAAAATACCAGCTATTTTGCTCTCCTCCGCTCAGCGCAATAAAAAAAGCTAAGATAAAGGAACCGATTAAGTTTACACCAAGAGTTCCCCAAGGAAATTGAGTATTAGATGCAGAATTTAAGCAAGTGGAAAGAAAAAAACGAAGGACGGCACCCAAAGCACCGCCCAACGCTATAAATAAGTATTTAGACATTTTAATTAATAGAGGTAACCTAAGCCAATATACAGGCCGGTTGAACCATCATTCTTGGAACCAGCAAAGCCATAATCAACTGAGATGATCATGTTTTCATTCATGGCTAACTTAATACCCAAACCGTAAGATAGGTGAACGGTTTCTGACTTACCTGAAATATAATCGTCATATACGTCATCAGGAATTCCGGATTTGTCATAATCATAGGGCTGTACAACCATACCTGCATCAACAAAAGGATTGACACCAAAATAGAAGTTCTGATTAATAAAATTAAAACGTACGATCTTCCAACGCAATTCAAGATTAGCAAAAGCATAGCCATCGCCGACAAGTCTTGAGCCTAAAATACCACGGACTGTTTTGCTTCCGCCCAAACCATCAACATTTGATCGTGAATTAGGCATATTTCCCTGCATATAAAAAGGCTGCTTTCCTGCAATAATTCCTTGGTAACCTAAACGATAAGTCAAAGAAAGATTTTTAGGGACTAAAGTAAAATACTGACGGTGAATTGCTGATAACTGTAACCAACCGCTTTCATTTAAACCTGCAAAATCAGGTGCATAGGTCAGAACAAGTTCTTCCCAAAGTCCGGTCATGGCACATGCTTCATTATCACGTGTATCATAAACAACACCAGCTTTTACATAGGAAACCAAACCACCATCAGCTTCTTTTGCAGAAATCGCGCCCCAGTCTAAAAGATCATCATATAAAGTTGTTTGATCTACAAAAGTTGAATCCCAGGCCCTTGTTGTTTTAGCTGATGCAACATTGAAATTCAGCAGGCCTATACCACCTAACCAACGAAAAGAATTATCGGTGATATTACCCTGAAAATTAGAGGTAAAACGAAAATTATTTCTTTGCATTGCATAGTACAGTGAATTTCTATATGAGTCACTTGTTTTGTCAACCCATTCGCTATTGTAAACAGATTCAGCGCCGTTAAAGCCATAAAAACCCCAAGCCAGCTTAGTGACATAAGATAGATCTGCAGTTACACGAATTCCGGGTATCAGGTATTTAGAATCATAGGTAACCTGTGCTAAACCAGCACCTTTTGTTGTTCGGTTCCATTCCACATATAGATTATGGTAATAATCAGGGTAGACCTCGCCATCTCCATAAAAGAAAATATTTGCAAGCAAACCGTACTGAAAACCAGTATCGGAACTAAATGCCACTGATGGCAATGGTCCAACATTAATTCCGGTCTTCACAAACTCATCAGCCTGTATAAAGGCTGCCAACAGGATTGTCAACACAAGTATTATACGTAATGTGTTTTTCATGTTTCCCTCCATTTAATTTAACATTACAAAAAAGAATATAAACAATACAAGTCAAAAGGCAAAAGTAAAAAGGTAAAAGTAAAAGTAAAAAGCGACTACATACAAAGACGGAATTGCAGACGCCAACATAAGCTAAAAAGGACGATATTGCCCATAAAAAAATAAGAATACACCCCCCCAGTGTACCGGTCTGTGATCTAAAGATAATAAATCAAATTTTCAATTGTATTGATTTTATATTGAGCTTAACTTAAAGAACTCAACATGGGATTAAAAATGAAAAAAACAAATATAGTATTATCTCTTATTGGAATATTCTCTTTTTTATTTGCTAAACCAATAAATAATGAGCAGCTGTTCTCTCTTGTAAATCATCATTTCCCTGACAAAAACATCCGCTCCACAGAATTGATAAATGATAATCTCATCCTCACCCATTTTGAAAAAGGTGGATTTGTTCTATCTTCGCGCGATGATGCTTTCCCCGGCATTCTTGCCTATTCGGATAAAGCCGGTACACAAGGCAAACACCCTGCATTTAAGGCACAGTGCGATCTTTATGATAAAGAAATTAATAAATATTTAAACGCTATAAATTCTCAGCATCCAGATTGGGTCTCTGACAAACAGCATTCTTTAGATAAAATAGCTATAAATATAAAAGGACCTCTTCTAACATCGATCTGGAATCAAAGGCCTCATTATAATTCTCAATTTCCAAATTTTGTTATGCCTGAGTACAATGAACAACAAGCCTTGGTCGGATGCGTCGCCGTGGTCATGGGACAACTCATGAATTACTACGAGCACCCGCCTCGCGGATACGGAAAACGCTGGTATTACAGTGAAAGTACCAATACAAATATGTATGCAGATTTTGACACATCCTCCTACGATTATGAAAACATGCCCGATTCTTTATGCGATAGATTTGGTAACTTAACCGTTCCTGAAGATCAAAAAAAAGATCTTGCTTCGTTTTTATTACAATGTGCAACATCTGTTGAAATGGAGTTTTTACCCGAGGCTTCTTCTGCAGCTTATGAAGATATGATGTATGCCCTACGTTCGCATTTTGACTATGCACCTTCGATGTATATTAAGAATAAAAAAGACTATAGCGAACAAGACTGGAGTATCTTACTTCAACAAGAAATTGATGCGGGTCGTCCACTTCCCTATCGTGGACAAGGAAGTGGAGGTGGCCACGCTTTTATAATTGATGGTTACAAGATTACTGAAAATACTCATTACCATATCAACTGGGGTTGGGGTGGTTCTTACGATGGGTGGTACCGTTTATCCGCTCTTGAAGCAACAAGCGGCTATAATTTCAATGATCACCAAGGAGCTGTTTTTAATATAAGGGCAAATGATGATAATGTAACTCGTTACTTACATACAAGTTTTGAAGGTGCAGAATCCGGTTGGATATATGATGGTGGTGGTTTTTTTAAAAATCAAGGCACTTATAATCTGGTCCATAGCGGTGATATGTCCTATGGCTTCGATAGTCTGGACCAATGGTTGGTCTCTCCAAAATTTCAAGTCCCCAATGATCGTAATGCAAAACTTAGTCTCTGGGCTTATATGTTAAATTTAAACCGTCACTGTAGCGTTTATCTATCAACAAGCGATACGAACAGAAGCTCTTTCACTCATCTCTTGGGAAATATCACGCCTGCTTCTTCCGACTGGAAGCAATATGATTATTCTTTACGTTCCTATAGAGATCAGAATGTTTATCTGGGTATAAGATATAACATGAGCGATGGTTATATCACTGTCGATGATATTGAAGTAACTAAGCCAAGAAGTATTAGCGCAATCACTGAAAAAATGCCGGATAGTTTTAATATTCTAAAGGCATATCCCAATCCATTTAACCCACAAACAAATATAAATTATAAAGTTGAGACTTCTGCTTCAGTAAGTCTGAATATTTACGATGTAAAGGGAAAACTAATAGATCAGCTTTTTCAAGAATATCAAAGTCCCGGGGATTATAAACATATCTGGAATGCAGAAAGTCTTCCCAGCGGGATTTATATTTGTTCTTTGAATATGGATGGCAAATTAGTTTCTTCACGGAAATTATTATTGCTGAAATAAATTGAATAAACTCGAAATTTTATTGTCTTTAGATTTTTTTAAAGCACAATCCATCAGATAAGGAAAAAGCTGTAAAGAGAGTCTATTCATTAAATGAACCCTTTGCATAAGCTCCCATCCAGGCATTTGTGGATAAAATTCCTTTTCTTCTTTAAATCTCTTGCTAATAATTTGTTATAAACAGCGATATGTGTATCGAAAAGAAAAAATATCTCTCAGAAGTCAGCTAGTCTTAACTTATACAAAGGGCTCGAAGCTTATTCCAAATCTTTAGACATTCCATTTTTAGCAGCTCTTCATCTCCATTGTTTTCAATAACAAGATCTACCAACTTACGTTTTTCTTCTTCAGGCATTTGCAGGGCCATACGTTGCTGAATGCTTTTCTCGGATATATCTCCTCTGGCAAAAGCCCGTTCGACACGAATATTTTTATCGGCTGTCACAAGGATGGTCTTGTCAAATATATCCTGAAAACCCGCTTCCAAGAGAACTGCAGCTTCTACAATTAGAACTCCCGGTATCGCTTTAAATGCCTTTATATATTTTTCAAGATGATCTTTGAGAGCAGGATGTGAAATGGAGTTTAATTTTGCTGTGGACTCGGGTGAAACAAAGGCTCTTTGTGCAAGGACTCTCTTTTGAAGCTTACCTTCAATATAACAATCATCACCAAACTCCAGCTTTATCTTTTCAATGAGTTCAGGTTTAACTTCAATTAAAGTTTTAGCAATATCATCAGCATCAAGAATGTTTGCTCCTTGTTCATAAAAAAACTTTGTAGCCAAGGATTTCCCTGAGCCCAATCCACCGGTTAGTCCAATGCTTAACATAAATTAAAAATACAAAGGCAAAAGTATAAAGGCAAAAGAAAGTTCATAGAATATTTTATCATAAAAACAAGTAGATAAGAAAAGCGGGATATGAAATCCCGCTAAAATATTAGTGATCTTCGATCTTCTTCATATCGTGTACATCATGGTGCAAAATATCATGAAGAATATTCGTCAGTTTTTTTAAACCCTTTTTTTGAGCTTCAGAAAGGTAGCTTTTTAATTCTTCCAAGGGGATAAATTCACGAGTGTCATCAAGGAAATCACAAGTGGCAATACCGCTAAAAATATCTATCTTTTGAATATAGCCTTTTTGATTATCTTTAATAAGAGGTTCACCAATTGGAGGGAATTTTTTCAGTTCTTCCACATAAAAACCGTGTTCATAGAGAAGACAACATTTTAATTTTCCGCATTGGCCGCTGAGCTTAATTGGATTCATGGGTAAGCTTTGATCTTTGGCTACTTGAGTACTTACAGGATCAAAACTTTCTAAAAACGAACCGCAACAAAGTGGTAAACCACATGATCCTACGCCACAAAGACGTTTGGTTTCATCTCGAACACCTATCTGTCGCATTTCAATTCGTGTTCTGAACATGCCTGCAAGTATTCTTACCAACTCTCTAAAATCGACTCTTTCTTCGGCAGTGTAATAAAAAGATAATTTTTTTTTGTCAAGCTGATATTCAACATCCATAAGCTTCATCACAAGCCCAAGTTCTCTTATCTCCTTTTTGCTTTCTGCAAGAATTCTATCCTCTTCTTTACGATTCCTTTCAAGAATATCATAATCTTTAGAATCCGCTTTTCTGATGATCTCAAATTGAGAAACGCTTATCTTGGGCTGAAAATTTTCGGTAATCGCCGAAACTTCTCCCATATCAAAACCTTTATCTGTTTCAACAATGAGAAATTCACCCTTTTGAATGGGGAAATTAAGTGGATTTCTATAATATTCCTTCCGGTTTCCCTTGAAGGATAATTTTATTAATTGCTCGCTGATAACTTATTCTCCCTGATAGGTTAAATAGGCATCTACACCTGCACCAATAGCAGGTGCTTCACGCAATTTTGATGTTAAAATAAGATCTTCATTAAATTTATCATCTTTTAAATAGTGTTTTTTAAACCTTGCATCAAGATAAGGTGATTCAACAATAAATTTTGTCAAAAATTCCATACAGGGTTCGAAAAAAACATTCTTGCCTTTAGATTCTTCAAGAAGATCTCCGAGGCGTTGACCAATAATAATATTATCAAGAAGTGTATTTCGATAAGGGTGTTTTTCGCTAAGGTCAGCTCTATTGGAATTTACAAAATCAAAGAAATGATGCCAACCGCCATAAATGGTGACAATTCTTTCAAAAAGTAATTTTGCAATATTATAACTGACATCATTAAATGTTCTTTTAGCAGACGCATCTTCATCAAACAGTGCCATGATCTGTGGTGGATAAATATCGTTTTTATTCAGATCTTCAACAGATATACCTGAAAATTCAGAATAGATAGCCTGAATACCGCTAGAAGACGCAAAGCGCTCCATGGATTTTCCTTCGCTATTTTTCATTTCCCAAGATTTTGCTATCCATGTTTTAGCTTCATCAAAAGGCAGTAATTCACCTTTCAGTTTCATAGCATCGGCAACACCGGTACCGCCACCTAAATAATATGAATTCTCTGCAGTTGAAAAAAGCCCATCTGAACTGTATTCTTCGCCAATGCCACAATAATCAGCATCAGAACCCAAATGATGAATGGGTTTTTCCATTTTTATACCTGCCGCTTCGACGCGTTCTTCGATAATTTTGCAATAATCGGGCATACGAGGTCCATTCGCTAAAGCAACAATTCCTCGCTTATCTGCAGATTTAAGTCCAGGCATACCAATACCAACCATCACGTTGTCTGCACCGACTTTGTTGGCTAATTCAACGATCACATCAGCTGTAGCATACATATAAGCTTTACCGTGCAATTTTTCTTCAACTGTTAATTCTATTTCATTTTCATTCATTTCACCCAATTGAATCAATATGTTCACGGGCACAAATGAAGGCATATGCTCATCATATTCACGATATTCTTTGATAACATTAATGTCGCCTAATTGAAAAGTATTATCATCATTAATAACCGTTGTCCAACCACTTACCTTGGTTGCGCCCCCGTCTATTCCGATCAAAAGTGTTTTTGACATAGTCTCTCCGTTTAAGTTTTTCAATAAAATTCTCGTAAAGGTACAATGTTTTCACTTTAAATGCAATTTGTCAATTGATATTTTGACGAGACAGACCTAATAGTATTAGACAGGATTACTGGATCTTTTGGATTTTCTTGACAAGATAACAGGATGCTTTAGATTTATTTAGACGGGATAACAGGATGACAAGAATGTCTTTCTGACAGGATCAGAGGATAATCTTTAGACAGGATAAACAGGATTGTTTATTTATAGGATAACCCTCCTGTGTCCCAGAAAGTCGGGACTACGGAAGGGCACGGCAGGATATAGTGGATAAGTTTCTCTTGTCGGTGATAAAATGTACAGACGCAATTCATCGCGTCTCTTAATATTTCATTGCCCTTGCTTTTTTGTAAACCAATAATATGTTTTCAAAAGCCTGAGAATCCATTGTGATAATAAGACGCGCCATGGTGCGTCTCCCAAAAAAATTGCACAAGCTTTTTCTTGTCGCTAATTAAATGTACGGCGACTTTAGAGTCGCCCTTTTAAAATTTATTATCTAAAAATCAATAGCCTCGGGTTTACCTGTCCGCCGAAGCTTTAGCGAAGGTGGAAACCAGAGGCTATTTAAAAACGATATGATGATTTTCGTACAATAAAAAAAGAGCGGACACTCTGGTCCGCTCCTACAATTTATCATTAAACCGATTTCCGTTTACTGGTCACCGGTTAACAATTGCAAATTACCTATTTGCATTAAATTTCTGACGACGAAGAATGGCTTCCATACGGACCCAATCTTTTGCGTTATCATTACGATCAATTGTATGCTGATCAATATTATGGTCAGTTCCACCATCATGGCGAATAACTTTATAGATAGGATCCCATACGCGACCGATCTTATACATATCCGCAACCTTACCTACCAATTCGTAATCTTCACCATAGTTACGAGCGTAAGGGTCATCATTGATACTGAAATAACCGGCATTCTTGATCACTTCAATCTTAGCTGAACGAGGAGCACCGGCACCGTTAATACGAAGCAGGTTATTGCGACCGTTGTCATCTGTCCATTCATCGTGAGTTACAACAGGGATTTCTTCTACGCGGGTAATTGTATCGTCTGCATGTTTTTCCCACACTTCGTAAGAACCGATCACCATGCCGATCTCAGGATCTGTTTCATATACAGCCAAAACTTTTTCTACAGCATCTTCAATTAACTGATCATCTGAATCCAGTTGTACATAATATTTACCACGAGCCTTTTTTGCACCAAGGTTCAGGCACATACCAATGGAGTTAATATCAATAACTTCTAAGCGAACTTCCGGTTTAGAAGCATCATATTTTGCGCCGCCTTCCATGTATTCACGGACAACGTCAGCCGTTGGATCATTATCACCACCATTAACCATCACAAGAACTTCGATATCCTGGACAGTCTGGCGGTGAACACTTTCAATAGCCTGACCAATAAATTCAGGACGATTTCCAACAGGAATAATGACAGATGCTTTTATAGTCGAAACATCTTTATGTTCTGTGTTTTTAGGCATGAACACACCGGGAGCCATATAAGCGCCAATGCGTTTGAGATGCTCGGTAACAACATGTTCAGCTTCTAACTGAATATCTTTACCTGCTTTTAGATAATCAAATACATCAGCTTTTTTGCCTGCAGCCACTACTCTGTAAAATGAGCCGCTATAGCGATTGGCAATACGGTATAATTTGTTTTTTTCTGAGATCTTCAATCTCATATCATAAAGCTGATTATATTTAACATCTTCATCGAAACCACCAACAGCTTCAAGAGCTTTTTTCTTTACAAAGAAAACTTTCCCAAAATCCATATTATCACGAACGCGACCAATATGGTGATCTAATAAATGAATTTCCTTAACTTCGCCTGCATCTTCCAATTCATAAGAAGTGTAAAAAAGGCCCGCATCTTTCTGGCGTTCAGCACCTAAGAGAAAACCATCGATAGCAGCTTTTTTAATCATGACCGGATTATCGCGATTATCGATCAAAAGCAGCCATTCAGCACTTGCTAAAGAAAGCGCTTTGTTCATGTCGACTGAAAGATTGTGTTTACTTTCAACAACTTTAGGATCGAGAACAGCAAATTTTTCTGCTGCTTCTTTGGGATCACAAGAAATTATAATAGTTTCAATATCCAGACAAGTCTGACCAACTATACCTTCAATTTGTGCTTTCAGATGTTCTTCGCTAAATTCTTTATCTTTGCAGTAATAAAGGATTATACTTGCTTTTTTCATGTTATCATGTCCTTTCTTTTATTTTTAAGTTTTACTTTTTGTTTCCTTGTTAATATAGTCATAGACTAGCTAAAAATAAATACTTATTGAATTTATTTCTCTCATCTTAGCTATAATTATTTTGATCTATCAAATATTAGCATCCTTTTTCTTAATAATGGTTTTAAAAGTTACTTCTGCTTTAAAATTTTCCAAGAAATATTGCAAATAAACCAAGAAACATGACAACCTTCAGTACTATTGCCAATTGATGGTAATCAATTTTTCTTTTAATTTGCATTAACTGCACAATAACAGCAATCAGAGGAACTACAGCGCCTAGCATACCAACAATAAGTGTCCATTTACCATATAGACCATTGATAAAGGGAAAGGGCAAAACCGGAAGTAAGATAATAATGATAATAGCTGCAATAATACGGGTAGGGACTTCACCAATGATCACAGGAAGAGTTTTACTGTCATAAGCACTATCACCCTCAAGATCTTCAAGATCCTTTACAATTTCTCTTGCCACTGAAATAATAAAAGTAAATACAGCAGGAATATAGCCTAAACTAATATTACCGTAAGCCTGAGCAGCATAAACAAAAGACAGTGCAGAGAGAAAGGCGACAACAATATTTCCTACAAGGGCAATATGTCTGAGTTTATAGGCATACCAAAGCAATAAAGGAGTTGCAATAAACAAAGAAATAATGAGCGACCAAAACCCTAAAACCAGGGCAGAGAGATTACTCAAAACAAACATAACAATCATAAAAGCGCGGGCATTATCATTCGTTAATTTTCCCGAAGGAAGGGGACGATCCGGTTTGTTTATGCGATCAATTTCAATATCACACATATCATTTAAGGTGTTTCCGGCAGATGTCATAAAAACAACTGTCATAACCGATAATAGCACCCGCCAAAAATTCGGGAAAGGATCAAAAAAACTTGCTGTAATAATTACAACCAAAGATACAAGAAGCAAATTTGCTGGTCTTGAAACCTTTAGATATGGTTGAATTTCATTTTTCATACTACGATTAATCCTACAATTAAATAAATTATTGAAGCAATACCAGCTGATAACAGCGCATAAGGTAATTGCGTATTAACATGATCAATATGATCGCAAGCCGAAGCCATAGAGGCAACTATAGTGGTATCGGAGATCGGTGAACAATGGTCTCCAAATACTCCTCCTCCCAGTACCGCAGAAACAACCAAAGGCATAGAAACACCCAGGTTAACCGCCAATGGAACAGCTAGCGGAATCATCAGTGCAAATGTACCAAAACTTGTGCCGGTAGAAAAGGCAATAAATGCAGCAACTAAAAAAACTACAAGTGGCACCAGGCTTGCCGGTAATGCAGCTGATAAGCCTTGAGCAACAAAAGCACCGGTTCCTAATTCCTTACAAGTAGAACCCAAGGAAAAAGCCAGCATCATTAATAATGCTAAAGAGATCATACCTCCTGCACCTTTTAGGATCAATTCCATTATTTCTTTCCCACTCAGTGTTTTTTGAAATCTTGTCATCAATGAAGCAACTACAATAGCCAGCATCACCGACCAAAACACGGCTGTTGAACCGGAACCTTCAGCCAAGAGACCGAGCAAGCCAACACTTTTAAAGGCCTCTCCCAATAAAACTTTAACTCCGGCTGCAGCTGATAGATTTTGCAATCCCGTGATTACAAGGCCGATTGGCATAAAAATACTCATTACCAAGATCGGAACAATCATATTACGAGCTAATTTTTTAACTCCACTTTTTGCCTTTAAATTTGTGAGATTTTCATCCATCATAGGGGTAGCCCCATCCGGCAATATTTTACCTTCTTCTCTCACGCGCTTTTCTGCCTTTTTCATTTTCCCAAAATCAAAAGGTGTTAAAATAAAAAATAATACAGTCAATACAGCGATTATGGAGTAAAAATTTAGCGGAATTGAACGGATCAATACTTGAGTGGGGTTTTCTACGCCTTGAATTGCCAGTAAACCAATTGTAAAAGCGCCCCAGGCATTGAGAGGAATTAACATACAAATGGGTGCAGATGTTGAATCTGCTATATATGCTAATTTTTCTCGGGAGATTCCCATCTTGTCATAAAGAGGACGACAAACCGATCCCACTACAAGGATTTTGATACTTGATTCAATAAATATAACAAGGCCTAAAGTCCAGGCAAGAAGATTTGCACCTTTGCGTGATCTTATCCATTTCTTGTTTAAAATATATTCCACAAAACCATCGATACCGCCGGAACGCTGGGTAAGTGCGATCAAAGAACCCACCAGAGCAGAAAAAATGATAACCTGTGTATTCCCGGGATCCTGAAAAACCATTACAATGGAATTTAACATACCTGCCATACCTTTAATGGGATTCCAGGAGCTTATAATTGTCCAGCCCAGCCAAATACCTGCGCCTAAGGATAAAAAAACCTGACGCGATTTAATTGCAAGTCCAATAGCTAACAGTGGTGGCAATAATGACAACCAGCCATAAGTATCCATGGTTGCTCCTTGATGCTTTGAATTTAATTATGTTATTTGCTCAGTACGCTTAAGTATAACTGAAAAAATTATGAATAAAAAGCTGTAATTCATGAGATGTGAAATAAGGACACATGAGCAAATTATCGTAGCATAACTCATTTCAAGGTCATATTTTCCGGGGAAAAATATTATAGTGAGGTTTTAGCCTGCCAAACCATTTTGTATATAAAACCTCGCGCACTCCAGGAAAAAGGTAGCCAGATAAGATTAATAAGTACCATAAGAATATAGGTAATCATCGTATTAGGCCAAAAAGTTTGAGGAAAAGCAAGAAACATCCCTAATACATATAGATTAAACTCAAAAAAGAAAATCCCAACTCTATAACCCTTTGTTATATCCCAACTCGCTTTAAATGTATCCAAAATGGGCATTTCTTTATCAATAAACAAATATTCCATAAAATACAGAGCAAGCAAAAGAACTATTCCAGGAACAATGAAAAACATTAAACCCAATCCGATAGCCAGCATTTTTAAGATCATCAAAAGTATATAATTTGGGAAAAGTTTAAACTTACGTTTTAAGTAATCCGTAGGCTTTTCAGCTTTTAATCTTGCAAGAACGAGAACAACAACAAAGAAATTCAATATTAATAATGCAAAACTGATCCCTGCGATCTTTAGCATAGTATCGACTGGAAGAATTTCACTTATCTGCATAAGATCCATATTTTCATCGATGACAATATCCTTTAATAAATACGAAGAAACGATATCAGCCGCCGAAAAGATCAATGTTAAAACAAGAAAAAGCATCAGCTTCTTTTGTATTTCCTGCCAGCCATATTTAAACGCGGGAAGAACTGTAAACATATTTCACCCTTATTTTTTAAATTACTGGCTAATTTACAACGGATAAAGCAAAAGACAAAAACTAATCATTTATTAGAATTTTTAAATAAATTGGTAATATTAACTCTAATTAGAGTAATTTCTCTTTCTTCCTGCTGAAATTTTTCTTTATTTTAATTACATAAGAACAAAAGGAGAAAAAATGCACGATTTTACCTTGCACATGCCAACTAAATTTATTTTTGGCTATGGATCATTTAAACGAGCCGGAAAAGAGATCCGTCGCCATGCATTAAAAATTCTTATCGTCTGTTCTTCGGGCTCTGTAATCAAAAATGGCTATCTTGACGAACTATTAAATCAACTTGAAGCTGCCGGAGTACGTGCTGATGTTTACGATAAGGTTACATCTAATCCACGAGTATCTATGGTAAACGCCGGGGGTCGCTTAGCAAAAAATCTCAATGTCGATGCCATTGTTGGCTTAGGCGGAGGTTCTGCTATGGATTCCGCTAAAGGTATTGCCATGGTAGCAAAATTAGACGGTTCCATTTGGGATTATACCACAGGAAATAAAACCATTCATCATTCTTTACCCGTTATTTGTATACCAACACTTAGTGCAACAGGATCAGAAGGGAATGCATATGGAGTTGTTACCAATGACGAAACAATGGATAAAAACTCTTTTGTTTGTTTTGCAGCCATACCCAAAGTATCAATTATCGACCCTGAATTAAATGCTACAGTCCCTACAGACTATCTTTATGATGGAGCTGTAGATATTATTACACACGCTAGCGAAGCCTATTTTTCTTCCGGTGAAGATGCAATTTTGAATGATGGTATTACTTTATCTATAGTCAGTACCGTTGTGAAATCACTAAATCGATTGATTAAAGACCCCAAAGATAAAAATGCGCGCTCGGCATTTACATGGGCATCAACAGTGGCACTTATGGGTATCAACGACGCAGGCCGTGAAGGTCCTTACCCTCTGCATTCTATAGAACACGCCTTAAGTGGCATGTACGATATTTCACACGGACGAGGACTTGCTATGCTTTTCCCAAAATATCTTGAATTATTCAAGAATACGCTCAGTGACAAGATTATTGATTTCGGGAAAGCTTTTGATCCCAATGTTAGCAATGCCGATGAGGGGATCGAAGCATTTAGGATATGGTTAAGAAGCATAGATCGTGATTTGATGTTCTCTGATCTTGATCTTCCCACCGACAAACTGAGCGAACTCGCAGATTCGGTAATTCGAACTGCCGGTAATAAACATGGAAAGATTGGGGGCCCAAAAGAAATGGGGAAAGACGACATCATTAAGTTATATAAAATGTGTATTTAAGGTGTCGATACGTCGAAAGCTTGAAAGACGAATTCTGAAAAATCCATTGATTTCATCATACCGAAACGAAGCCAATAGACTTCGGTGTATAGGACCATAAAAATATTATGATTTCACCAAATTACATTTTAATTGGAGATTTCTCCACTACATTTGTCACTAAAGGTGACTCATTCGGGTCAAAATGACAACTTCGTTTTTGCCTTCTAAGCAACTAAACACTAAGCATAATATAAAAGCGACCAATGGTCGCTTTTATATTATAACTAAGTTTCTATTTATTTCTTCTTCTTACTCTTCACTACAGGCCCGGTGTGAGTTGCTACAAAGTCCTTTTCAACTTTCTTATTGATAAGGAATTTTTGTTGAAGAATAGTTAAGGCATTAAAGGTCAAATAGTATAAAACCAAACCTGATGGGAAACGATAGAACAAGAAGAACATCATGGCTGGCATCATCCATTGCATCATTTTCTGTTGTTGTGCTTGTTGCCCTGTGCCCATAGCGCCTGTTCCAGATAGTTTTTGCTGAACAACCATTAATACAGTCATAAGTATTGGCAATATATTAAAATCTGTGCCCAATAAAGGAATGCTTATCCCAAAACTGAAAAGTGCATCCGGAGCTGCAAGATCTTGCATCCAAAGCATAAAAGGTGCGCCTCGCAATTCAATAGCAGTACGGAAAACTATGAACAAACCATACAAAATTGGCATCTGTAAAAGCATAGGTAAACATCCACCCATGGGATTGACTTTTTCTTCCTTATACAGCTCCATAGTCTTTTTCTGTAATACTTCTTGGTTGTTCTTATATTTTTCTTGTAACTCTTTTATCTTTGGTTGAACCAATTGCATACGCTTCATAGAAGAATAGGATTTCTGGGTAAGAGGGAAAGTCACCACTTTAATCAGAATGGACATTAATAAAATGACTACACCATAATTAGGGATTAAACCATAGAGAAATTTCATCAACCAATGCAGGGCAACTGCAAAGGGCCTGATTAATTTACCACCGCGGTTTAAGGTTTTTTCAATGCCAAGATCATAAGATGACATTAAAGCCTTCTCTGCAGGAATTAAAGCGATAACATATTCATCTTGCTGAGAATTTGTTTTGGAAAGACCCATATCCATTGAAACATTGAAATCACGGGATGTTTTATCTTTGACTAATTCTATTTCAGAACGGATACCTTGTGTTTGTATAGGTGCGATAAATCCTGTGAAATATTTAGACTTGAATGCTAACCAATCAGTACGACCATCAGTTTTTTCGCGAGTACCTTCATTATTTTTTGCTCGACGACCTTCGATCTTAACTAATTCGTCGCCCATTTGAGCATAAACACCGCTGTACATAATATCATCAGTGACATCTTTTTCAGTAATTGCAAATCCATCCATCCATTTTAATGAATAACGTAATCCGGCCATTTTCCCTAAATAGTCCTGAAAAGCGACATTCATAATAAAATCATATCGGTCGGGGAAAAATGTAAAGGTTTTTTCTATTTTAATTCCATCCTGAGTTAGAACAGAATAAGCAATATTTATCTCATTATCGACCCAAAGTGTATCACCATCATTATAATTATCTAAGCGAGGGCAATCAAAAGCAATAAATTCAAGATTTGATAGATCTTGATATAAGTTTGTATACTCAACATTTAAATTTGCATCAGATTCAGGACCTAATAAACGAACATTTTTGCCATCAATATCGTAATAATTTAATAATTCATATTCGCGGATAGTCCCTCCACCAAGATTAGACAGACGCAAATAATATTGTTTATTTGCAATGACTACATCCTTAGCGTCAGATATATCAACTCGGGTTTGAATATCAACCTGCGGGCGCACATAATCTTTTGGTGGTGCAACTGGTATATTAAGGGTTTCTTGCGCAACGCGTATTGAATCACTTGCAGCAACTTCAGCAGGATCAATGGGATTAAGCCATTGTTGATAATAAGGCATTAGAATTATAATAATACCAATAACAACAAAAGCTAATATAGATTTTTTATCCAAAATGATCTCCTTTAATGGTGGTCATGTTTATGAACTGGATCATAGCCACCCGGATGAAATGGATGACATTTTAAAATTCTTTTCAATCCAAGCCAGCTTCCTTTTAAAGCCCCATAATCTTGAATTGCTTCGTAGGTATAATGTGAACAGGTAGGATAAAATCGACATGAAGATGGTATATACGGCGAAATTAATCGCTGATAAAAGCGGATCAGTGCTAAAAATATTTTTTTAATCATTTTGAAGTAAGCTCTGTAAATCTTCCTGAATAGCATCCAAAGGATGATATTTTGGAATCTTTTTCAAAATTAATCCATATATACGCAAAGAGGAAAACCATTCCTTATTATTGCGATAGCATTCTCTTAGGTAGCGTTTCCCTCTGTTTCGTAAAACTGCGCTCTTAAAATGACGCGCAGTAGCGAATAGAACCCGGCGCTCGTCTGCAGAAAAACTAACCAAATTAACGAAACGTCCCTTGCTCCATTCCCCCTTATCAAATAATAGTGAGATCTCTTGTTTATCCCTCAAGATCTCTGATTTCTTCAATGAAGATCTCATTCATCGGAAACAGTCAGGCGTTTCCGTCCTTTTTTACGTCTGCGTGCAAGGATTGCGCGACCTGCCGCAGATCCCATGCGTTTGCGGAAACCATGTTTGTTTTTCCGTTTTCTGTTACTCGGATTATATGTTTCTTTCACCTTGTTCTCCTTTATCAATTATGTTCAGACAAAGCCTTGAAATATGAACTATAAATTGCTGAAATGCAAACATTTTTTAAGCTTTGCTTCCTATTAATAGCATGAATATCTATGCCTTAGGGTATGTTGTGTTTTTTTATCTAGACCAATACCATATATTGACTTTACTCTCGAAATAAGAGGGGATTAATTTTACATTATCCTTCGCATAGATTAACACTATCTAGTGGATAAGAAAGTATTTCTCTTTTCAAGGCATTGATCACTTTACACCATGCTTTATTTGCAAGATAATTATAGAAGGAAAAAAGAAATATAACCCGAAATGTTATGATTAAAGTTTATGCAAGAGCTTCTATTGCTCGATATATTTTTGGGACCTCCGTAAAAAATAAAGGCATATCTGCATATTTATCAATTGATATAAAGAATTTCTTTAACTACATTTACTGATTATGGACAAAAAAATTTAAAAGGATTAGAATGGACTCTAAAATAATAAGAAAACAATTTATAGAATTTTTTGAGAAGAAGCTAAATCACAAAGTTGTTGCTTCCGCTCCCGTCATTCCTCAAAATGACCCGACTCTACTATTTACAAATGCCGGCATGAATCAATTCAAATCCTATTTTCTTGGTGAAACAAAAGCTCCTTTTAAACGGGCTGTAAATTCACAAAAATGTATTCGCGTTAGTGGAAAACATAATGACCTTGAAGTCGTGGGTCTCGACCATTATCATCATACTTTTTTTGAAATGCTCGGATCCTGGAGCTTTGGCGATTACTATAAAAAAGAAGCTATTGAATGGGCTTGGGAGTTGTTTACCAAAGTATGGAAACTAGATCCCAAACGACTTTATGCTTCGGTATATACCGATGACGACGAAGCATTTGAAATATGGAAAAATATCCCCGATCTTGATCCCGCCCATTTATTAAAGTTTGGGGATGAAGATAACTTTTGGTCAATGGGAGATGTCGGTCCCTGTGGCCCTTGCTCAGAGATCCACTATTATTCAGGTGACGACCTAGAGAATCAAGACCCTTCTTTAGTAAATGCAGATGATCCGGAATACATGGAATTATGGAATTTGGTTTTCATGCAATATAATCGCGACGAAAACGGTGTTCTGACTCCCTTGAAAAATAAACATATTGATACCGGTGCCGGCTTTGAGCGTATTGTTGCAGTTATGAATGAAAAAAAATCCAATTACGACACAGATCTCTTCATACCTATTATTGAACAGATCGAAGCACTATCTAATGTTACTTATGATTATGGTGATAAAGGTATCCCACATCGTGTGATCGCTGACCATATACGCATGTTATCGGTCTCCATTGCGGATGGAGCCATCCCCGGAAACGAAGGTCGCGCTTATGTACTTAGACGTATTTTGCGACGCGCTGCCAGATTTGGCAGAAAACTTGGTTTAAAAGAGCCTTTTCTCTATAGACTCGTTCCAGCCGTTGTCCGTATCCTTGGAGATATTTATCCCGAAATTGCTTCTCAACGCGAGCATATTCAACGTATTATAAAATGTGAAGAAGAATCATTTGGACATACTTTGGACAAAGGTCTCGAATTATTTGAAAAAGTTGCCAAACAGGCTAAAAAAAGCGGAAACACAGTACTTAATTCAGAAGAGGTTTTTCGCCTTTACGATACCTATGGCTTTCCGGTCGATCTAACTAAATTACTGGCTGAAGAAAAAGGTCTGGATATAAACGAAGAAGAATTTTCAGAGCTCATGAAAGCTCAACGCGAACGAGCCAGAGCTGCCGGGAAATTTAAAATGAAAAGCCCGGAAGAGTTGAGTTGGATTATTCTTGAAAAAGAACAGAGTTCAAAATTCATTGGTTATGAACAGTACGAAGCTGAAGCAAGGTTAATTAAATATGCTGTTGACGATAAACTAACTTATCTCGTTTTTGATAAAACACCTTTCTATCCCGAATCTGGCGGTCAGGTTGGCGATAAAGGAACATTGCTCTTAAATGATTCAGATGTAAAACATCTTATTGTTGATACAAGAAACATGAATGATGATATTGTTCATATTGTGGAAGGAACGCCCATTGATAGCAGCAATAAAGCCATCAATGCAAAATTAGTCGTTCAAGAAAGTTTACGTCGCGACACCACAAGTAATCATACAGCAACTCACTTACTTCATGCCGAACTTCGCAATTTACTTGGTGATCATGTTCACCAATCAGGTTCCTATGTTGGTCCCGATAGATTGAGATTTGACTTCACGCATTTTGAAAAAGTTACAGCCGAACAACAAGCTGAGATCCAAGAACGCATTAATATGCTGATTATGCAGAACTACGAAATAAAGATCGAACTACTATCTCACGATGAAGCTATAAAATCCGGTGCCCAGGCACTTTTTGGTGAAAAATATGGCGAAGAAGTTCGTGTAGTCAACATAGGACATATTTCCAGAGAGCTTTGCGGTGGTACCCATGTTAAACGCTCCGGTGACATTGGCCTCTTTATTATTATCAATGAAACATCGGTGTCTTCCGGTATCAGACGAATAGAAGCTATTAGCGGAAAAGCCGCAATGAAATATATTAAAGATCAACAAGCTCTTATTTTCTCTCTCAAAGAAGAAATGAAACTAAGCGAAGATAAAATTCTTGATAAGGTTTGTGATATGTACACCCAGGTCCGTCTTCTTGAAAAAGAAAACACAGAGTTAAAAAACAAACTTCTCACCACAGATATTAATGCATATTTTGCCAACGAAATATCATTCAAAGGTAAATCCCTATTTGTTAACCGTGTAGATGTTGAAAACATGGAACAGTTAAAAGCATTGGGTGATAAAGTCCGCGAAAAAATGAAAAGCGGATTGGCGGTTTTAGCGACTGTCATTAAAGGTACACCTCAGGTCCTTTGTGTGGTTTCAGATGACTTGGTCAAAGAGGGCTTTAAGGCCGGAAATATTGTTCGTGAACTTGGAAAAGCTCTCGGCGGTGGCGGTGGCGGAAAGCCTCACATGGCAACTGCGGGTGGTAGAGATGCCTCTAAAATGGATGATGTTTTAAATAATATTATACATTATTTACTACAAGAATAAGTGAAAAAACATCCTTAAAAAATAAAGCATATAAGATACTGTTGTAAATCCAATATTTGCTATTGCTAAGCTCACAGAACCCTTTGCAAAGGCCAGCACTATCTTATTTGCGAGAGATAACTCTTTTTTCGATGCAAATATCGCTGTTTATGAGAAATTAGCTTTGTATAGCACAAGATCTTGAATACTATACAATAAAGCTATCCACACCTTATTAACATTACAAACAAAGCTTATTGTATGCTAATAGCAGGACTTGAAGGGGTTCTATGTTTTAGCTCTTACTGTTTTTCTGAATATTATTAAAATAATAATATCCAAAGCCTTTGCTTGTTGATCAAATTAAAATCCGCTCTAAAACTCACCCATAAACAATTCTGTTTCTGTCCCGTTTTCGAGGCAAAGCAATTTGGCTTCGGGCGTAAATTCCAAAGGCGTAATTAGTCGCAAACCTGCAGGTGTTTGTATTTCAACTTCCTGGCCTTTAGCGTAAAGCAGTCTATTCAATTCATGTAGATGTTCTTTAAAATTTCCTGCTAAAAAATCTTTGTACAAGTCATTCATTTCATTCGCAATTTTATGCAACAAGTGTAGAATATCTACTTCTTCACCGCGACATTCTTTAAGCGATACTGCAGGATGACGAAGATCTTCAAGATGTGCAACTGCATTGTTAACATTTATACCCAAGCCAATTACAAGATGATGCTTGTTTCCCCGACTGCTTGATTCAGCAAGAATTCCACATAGTTTGCGATGATTGATATATATATCATTAGGCCATTTAATAGCAAGTCCATGAGTTAGGCAAAAAGAAATTGACCGCGTAACAGCCAGAGCTGATAAAAGAACAAATGGAAAAATATTATGAATGTTTTCGAGGTTTTTCAATAATACGGAGAAATACAATCCACCTTTTTCTGACTTCCATTCGCGTTTATGGCGACCTCGACCTGAGCTTTGTTTTTTGGCACATAAAATTGAACCATGTTCATATTTATCCGGGTTTTCCAAAAGCTCTGAATTTGTAGAGTCAATCTCATCAACAAGGTAAAGGTGAGATCCAATTATCTTGTTATTTGTTTTCATTTGATTTCCAGCAATGTTTTATGATCATATAATTATTTTATTCTACTGCAAATTTAACAGAGGCCTTCAGACCATTTATATTTGTAATAAAAGCTAAATAAACACCGCGCCTAATATAATCGCCATTGGGTAGTTTGCCGTTCCAAACAACTTGTTTTTCTAGATTTTCTACTGCATCGGTATCAAAAGAATGGACAACCCGCCCATCTATCGATGTAATTCTAACATGGCTTTGCTCGGCCAATCCATCGAAAGCAATATAAGCATCTCTACCCGGTTTAAAGGGTTGAGGAAAAACGATGACATTATTCATGCTTTCCCTTTCCTTGGTCCAAGCAATTTCAAAACGACTTAAACCTGAAGCGCTAAGAAAATATGCATAGCCTTTTTGCGTATCAAAAACCACATCAAAAACCACATTGTCCAACAAACCGGAATTTTCAGTGCTTAAACCGGCACCATCATTATAAAAACGATTGTTAGACATGTATATTTGAACGCCCTGGCTTTGGGTCAAGATCCATTTATTCCCCTTGGGATCTATCCTGATTTTAACCGGAACCATATTACTTAAGCCGGAAATTTTAGCATTCATAGTAAATTCTGTCGCTGAGCTTATCGTCGATGGCGCATAGATCATTTGCACCCCCTGAGCTGTAGCGACCCAAATATTCCCTGTTAAAGGATCTACATCTAAAGAATAAACATCATTTGAAACCAGACCATCAGAAGCATCAACAAATGCCCATTGACCATTTCGGGGGTTATATACCGTTATACCGCCTTTTGTACGGGGGACATCCTCTTGCCTTGCTTGATTTGCTATCCAAAGATATCCGTTTTTATCAACAGCAATTTCCCTTGCAAGAACCTGTAAGGTATTATTCGATTCTTCTTGAGTAAAACGCTTTACATTTCCATTTTCGTCCAAACGGACCAGTGTTTCTGCCTTAAGGGTATGGCGATTTAAAATATAAATATTATTTAACTGATCTTCTGCTAATCCACCCATGATCAAATAAAAATCAGAACCGCCACCAACTCCCCGAGTAGATTCAAATACATTATTTGTTGTATCATAGACTTCATAAGATGAATAATCATTGAGATCTATTTCATATAAAACACCCGGTCCCTTTGCCCCGGGAGATTGTCCACTAAGAGGAGATATCGAAGTATGAGTAACAGTAGAATATAATTTGCCGGATGACGATATCAGGGCATCATATATCATACGTTCTCCTGAAGCTCCATGATAAGCAATATTTAGTGTATCGGCTGAAAAACTATCGTCTTTAATATGATCATGAATTGCTTCCTCGTAGGGCGAATACACAAGATTATGCCATGTTTCACCCTGCAGCATTGCGACTCCCTCAAGCCCCGAAATATATACTTTCCTGTCTTCATCTATTGCTAAAGCATTAGCTGTCAAATTCATCATAGTATTGGGAATAAAATTCTGAACATGCTCATTGCTAATACAACGCAATCCCAGGTTTTCTTCGGCAACCCATAGGGTATCGCCCTGAAAAACCAACCCACTGATAGACGTGCGAGCTTGGTAAATTTCATTCTTTGTATCAAGGTTATATATCTTGTTCTTTGATGCAAAATACATAGAGTTTTCTTCAACAAAAAAATCTGATGATTCACCATTATACTTCATTACTTTTTCTATTAAACCCTGGGATCTTTTATAAATAGTATTCTGATCGTCAGACCAATATAAAATATCATCTTTATTCCCCAGATGTACTGCGACACCACCGGTATCCATCGATACTATTTCCCAAGCAGTTTTAGGCTTTAGATTAGCATTATTTATCCAGGCTTTCATTAAACCCTTATCACTTGCCAGGTACAAAGTGTCGCCAAGGATTTGAATATCGTTTATCTCCGAAGGATCTCCGGGAAATTGATTATAGCTGTCGTGATAAATATAATTCTGCTGGTACTTTACAAAATGAGCAATTTGTGGCGTAAATTCAGGTTTATAAACAACAAAAACATGACCATCAATACCGGTAAAGGGTCCGGCCTGCTTAAAATTAAGATCAAAATAGTCGCCGGAACTATTCTGGTTAAAATAATTAATGCCACTTACACCTGAAGCAAAGGAATACCATTCACTGCCATCTGAATTAATATAATATGAGCGGATATCTATATGTGCCAACTTATCCTTCATATCGCTTTTTAAAAATGTACCCATTTCGGTATCAAATAAAATGGGCCCGCCATGAGAAACTGCTTTGATGAATTTTCCCTGGACATACAAATCTTTTGGTGTCAATTGCGAACCATAAGATTTCCAGTCTCCGACAATTGCATAGAGACTTGAAAGAGCAATGAGCAAAAACATAACAATAAAACGAATTTTTTTCATATTATCTATTAACCTTAATAACAATACCATCTTCGCCGGAATATTTTGCTTTAAAGCGAGACAAAGCCGATTTTGTTTCTTGGTAAGTTTCAAAAGCTCCCAACTGAACAATATAAAGTGGTTTATTTGATGTACCACGAGTTTCTATATGAACGGGATAGCCTTCTTTTTCGTAAAATTCTTTTTTTCTTTGAGCATTTTCCCGTACTCCAAAAGCCCCTATTTGCATTCTATAGTTTACCTGGGAGCTTACTTGACTTCTTGCAAGAGAATTATTGTCATTATTAACATCAGACTTAAACTCAACAAGTGGCGTGCTGTTTTCTGGCTTGGATGTGGTAATTTCAGATCCTCTTGCTGCTTTAGCATTGATTTTTTTAACAGTAATTTCCTTTGTGGAAACCTCGGGGGAATAATCTTGCAATACTGATCTTTTTCCTTCTTCGTTTTTTCCCGATGACTCTAGAATTGCTTTTTCTGCACGAGCAAAAACCAAACGATAATAACTATCATTTCGAATAGGATCGTATTCATCAAGAGCTCTTTTTAAATAACGTTTTCCATTCTCAAAATCATTATTTACATAAGCATAATCTGCTAACATTAGGGCAAGGTATGACTTCATAACAAGTGACTTGCTTTTATTAAGTTGATCCTCTGCTTTTTTTACAGTGATCTCTCCATCAGATTCCAAAAGAAGATTAAAAACATCGGCTGCTTCGGACTGTGCATCCCCGGCAGAAAAAGTCGCAATGGAATCACGACCATATCCTTCAAGAATCTTTAAAATATCCACGGCTTTTAAGGAAGCAAGATTGCCTAAAAAGATAATAGCGCTTAAAAGAATAATTGTTTTAATATTTTTTTTCATCATAATTAAAAACACCCTTGGAATTAATTTGTTTCTGTATTTTTTTCTTTCGCTTCAATAATAGCTGTTGTCGAATGTCCCTGAAGTATTGGAAATATTAAAACCTTTCCGTTTTTTGCAAGGACTTCAGGTGCACCTACGATCGTATTAACCGTGTAGTCTCCCCCTTTGATCAAAATATCGGGTTCGAGATACTCGATTATTTCCCGGGGACTATCTTCTGTAAATTCTACGACTGCATCCGGCAGTCCGGTTTCAAGCAAATTTTTCGCTCTTATCTCTGCAGAATTGATCGGCCGGCCGACCCCCTTTAATCTGCCTACACTATCATCACTATTAAGACCAATAAGTAAAAAACCCTTTTCCTTTTTAGCAAATTCAAGAAGTGCCTTATGCCCAGGATGTAAAATATCAAAACAACCATTTGTAAACACCAGCGCTTTGGCGGATTGCTTAGCTTCTACAACACGCTGTTTTATAGCGTCCCATTCTTTGCTTGAATAAAAGTTTTCCATAATAATGAATGTACAATTAAATACTCTATGAAAAAACCAAAAAATATGGGGTTAAAACCCCGGTTTTAAAGCTCGGGGTAATTGATATACTTAGCTTTTTCAAAATCAATGCTTCATTTTTGCCATCCCATCAATTACCACGGGCTTTAGCCTATGTTTTGTCTTTGTGCTTCTGAGCTTCAAATTCAAGTTTTCGCAAGGTGCTCTATCAGCAAGCTTGAGCTCGGGGTAATTGATATACTTAGTTGTTTTAAAATCAATGCTTCACTTTTGCCATCCCATCAATTACCACGGGCTTTAGCCCGTGGCCTATAAAGCTAACAAAGTCGGGCTTCAGCCCAGAGGTTCTCCCTCTTGTGAACTATCTAACAAACATATGGGACAACTCAGCTGCGTGCCTTGTGAACAGTAGCGATCATGAATTGCCAAAACACCCTGTGACAAAAGCCAGGATCGTTGTTGAGGAACATTTGGTGCGATGCCATGCTTATCATGAAAGCGTTCAACAACACCATAAACATGAGGGATCCTGGCTTTTTCTATATATTCTTTTATTAAGCTTCGCATTGGTTCATTTTCTTTTTCTTCCATTCTCATGGATTCAAATAAAGGCATGACTGCATTCAGCAATATTTCTTGCCGCATCCCAACTCCGGGTACATTCGGAAGATGCGGATCAAAAAGTATTTCACTTACAGATCTAATATCTTCCTTTGCCTTACAATTATCATATAAAATTTCTGAGAGTGATGAGTGATAAAAACGTTTCATCAGTTCTCCCAACCATGCAATACGTCTTTCCGGAAAATGCGGTGGTCGCGTTCTGGAATATGTCCACCTTATCTTATCTGCTTCTTGTGTCTCTTCTGAAAACACACTAAACCCGGCAAGATCTTCAAGCATGGGACGAATATCATTTTTATCCAAGAGATCATCACAATAGGCAGCCCAGGGAAAGTGCAAAAACAACTTGATCATATTCTCTTCATTATATCTATATCCACTGGCCTTAAATAAACCCCAGTAAAGCATCACATCCAAAGGGAATCTGCTACGATTTGTATAAAAATACTTGATCTTTTTCTTTACTCTGTCCCAACCCTTCTTTTTTAATATCTGGAAGTATTTTTCCGGATCTGCCTTAAATATCCGACAAGTTCCGGGTGGTTCTTGTTCGTAAATATTATCTAAAGGAATATAACATACCGGTAGTTCTGCTCCGTATTCTGTGCGAGCTCTCGCTGAGCTCTCGGGTTCTTGAAAAACCACATGCAATATGCAATTATTATATCTGTGATCAAGATGATGTTTGTGAGCATACCAGTCGGAAGCCCTGAAATGAATTTCTATGTCACCGGTACATAATTTCCCGTTTATCATTAAACTGGCGTCCAAAAAGTCAGGGCCATCGCTATGATTATGCCGTCCTGCACTCAAAACACGAAGACTCCGACCTTTATCGTCCTTTAATTCTTTTTTCCACAGAAATTGCTTCCAAGCGTGCTGCAATCTCAGCTCGGATACATAAGCTGAGCGTGGCTCAAAAAGCTCCAGATAAGGAGTGAATTGTCTGTAATATATCGTCCCCATAACAAGAGAATTTATAAAGGAAATCTGATCTAAAAAAGAGCAAATTTTAAAGTGTGACGAGCGTCACATTTTTTCGGAAAAAACTCCTTCGGAGCTGACGGCTTCAGCGGACAGCTTGCCTTGTATCTAGCTCTGTCACAAAAAAATATCCTGATAACCTTCTTAAGCTCTTAACCTCTTATCTTCTTATCTTCTTATCTTCTTATCTTCTTATCTTCTTATCTTCTTATCTTCTTCCCCATACAGAACTATTGTATATAAAAATGATATAATGCTTAAAAAACAAAATAACAATATTATTGAATGAAATTCTCTAACTTTTTTCTATCTAATATGATGATCTTCTTCCCTTCTGCCTCAATGATCTTATCTTGATCAAGCTCCCGCAATGCACGGGTAAGTGAAGGTCGTGTAACACCAAACAGGTCGGCAAGTTTATCTTGAGAATATGGCAATAATACCGAGTTGCCGGGATTATTTTTTGTGCGTGTCAACAGATATGATGCAATTTTACCCTTGATAGGTTGGAGAGCAAGAAATTTAATTTTATTGGATAAAAATTGTGTTTTACTGGTAACAATATCTCTAAAATTTGTGTTAAGCTCCGGATTCATTTGTAATAATTTTGTAAAAGATTCATTTCCCATATATATGCATTCTGTATCATTATTTGCAATGATATCAACCGGATAATGTCGATCTCCTCCGAATATAAATGCCGGCGCCAAAAGACTGCTCCCTTCAATATCTTCTATCTTAACGACTTTACCTTGGTAATTTGTCATTTCACCACGGACCGAACCGCTTAACATAATATATTGACCGCGCACTTCGTCACCTTCAAAGGCTATCACATCATTCTTGCTATAAGAAGTTTTTTTATATGAAATTTCTTCCAGCATTGTGCAAATCTCGCGAAAACCAACATTCTTGAA
This sequence comes from uncultured bacterium, assembly GCA_964572745.1. Taxonomy (GTDB): domain Bacteria; phylum Fidelibacterota; class Fidelibacteria; order Fidelibacterales; family Fidelibacteraceae; genus M50B103. The sequence continues at coordinate 33,388 of CAZNFT010000004.1, read as the reverse complement.
AAGGATATTTTTTGATAATTGTTCGCATATTGTCATTTTCTTGTCCTCCCGTAACATATGTTACCGATTAATATAAGGTTTTTAGTGTATATTGACATCGTAAAATTTGAAAAAACCAATGCAGATGATCTGCAAAATCTTTGGAGGATACTATGAGTATGTTTTGTTATCAATGCCAGGAAACAGCAAAGGGTATTGGCTGTACAGTTAGAGGAGTCTGTGGCAAAACTCCAGACGTCGCAAATCTTCAGGATCTTTTGATCGATGTGCTTAAGGGCGTATCGGTTCTTGCCCATTTGGCAAGAAAAAATGATCTGGTGATCGCTAAAGCCGATAAATATGCTTTTGAATCACTTTTTACTACAATTACAAATGCAAATTTCGATAAAAATAAAATTCTGACCAAAATCCGCGAGGGCTTTGAAGTTAGGGATTTTGTCAAACAAGAATTAAAAAACAACCATATCGATCTTCCCCAAGAATTGCCATCTTGCGTCACTTGGAAAGCTGATGACGATGAGACCATCCTTGCCTATAGCGAATTAGTAAGTATTTTAAGAGAAAAAAATGAAGATATACGTTCGCTAAAAGAACTCTTGATTTATGGTTTAAAGGGAATGGCCGCCTATGCCGAACATGCTTACAATTTAGGTTATAAGAATGACGATGTTTTTGCTTTTATGCATCGTGCTCTGGCTGCAACCACAGAGGAACATACAGTCGATGAATTAGTCGCAATGGTCCTTGAATGCGGTAAATATGGCGTTGATACCATGGCGCTTCTTGATAAAGCAAATACAGAATCTTATGGTAATCCGGAAATAACATCGGTCAACATTGGCGTTCGTAATAATCCGGCTATTTTAATTTCGGGACATGACCTCAAGGACATGGAAGAATTATTAGAACAGACTGATGGCAGTGGCGTGGATGTTTACACACATAGTGAAATGTTACCGGCCAACTATTACCCTGCTTTCAAGAAATACGAGCACTTTGTTGGTAATTATGGCAATGCCTGGTGGAAACAAAAAGAGGAATTCGAACGTTTTAACGGTCCCGTTCTCTTTACTACCAACTGTATTGTACCTCCAAAATCATCTTATATGGATCGTATTTATACAACAGGTGCTTCCGGTTTTGAGGGTTGCACACATATTGCAGATCGCAAGAATGGAGAAGCTAAAGACTTTTCAGCTATTATTGAACATGCCAAGCGCTTAGCTTCACCTAAGGAAATTGAAAATGGTGAAATTGTGGGTGGCTTTGCTCATCATCAGGTCTTTGCTTTAGCTGATAAAGTCGTGGATGCCGTAAAAAGCGGTGCTATTCGAAAATTCTTGGTCATGGCGGGCTGTGACGGTCGCATGAAAGACCGCGAATACTACACGGAATTTGCTAAAAAACTACCAAACGATACTGTTATTCTTACAGCAGGTTGCGCAAAATATCGTTACAATAAACTGCCCCTGGGCGATATCAATGGAATTCCAAGAGTCCTGGATGCGGGACAATGTAATGACTCTTATTCATTGGCCGTAATAGCTTTGAAACTCAAAGAAATTTTTGAGCTTAACGATATCAATGAATTACCCATTGCTTACAATATTGCCTGGTATGAACAAAAAGCCGTTATTGTATTATTGGCGCTGCTTTCACTCGGTGTAAAAAATATTCACCTCGGCCCTACACTACCAGCCTTCCTTTCACCCAATGTTGTAAATGTTTTGGTTGAAAACTTTGGTATCAGCGGTATTGGCACTGTTGATGAAGATATTGCGATGTTCATGAACTCATAAAAAGTAAATTAAAATCCCCGCATGAATGATCAAAGCGGGGATTTAACATTCTTTTCATAGGCTACACAAGAGAAAAGAGTAGCGAACAAATAAATTGTCTTTAGGAGAAAGAGAATGACAGATAATTGGAAAAATGATAGAAAATCATTTCCTGTAATTGATGTGCGCCCGTTAACATCCAACTTTTTACAAATGATCTTAATTAAAGCGCAACAAGTAAACTTAAACAATGGAATTTGTGTTATTCAAAGCTTTGAGCCCAAGCCTTTATATTCTGCGCTGGAAAACTTAGGATTTGAGTACATGACGGAAAAAGTCTCCGATTATGAATACAGAGCCTATTTCTATAGAACAGAAATAAAAACCATGAGCTACGAAACGGGAGCAGATATGCCATTTAAACCCACGGCTATCGTAAATTATAAAACTGTTGACGATGCACTCGCAAATACTGTAGTGGATTTCTGGGAATTAATATGGGATAAAGAAGATGCTGCCATTGATCTTAAAACAAAGCTAATGATCTCCCTAAGCAATGCTATGGGTGCAGGCAGATACAGGCAGGCGACAAGAGAACTTATAAAAGCCTACTCTATAGGACTTAGCGTTCCAGAATTAGATGAACTTTTCTCTCTTTTTGCATGGAATCAGGGAATTGGTCATTTTTCATCAGAAATTGCTTCTTCCACTGTATTTGGTGCCTATAAACATATCAAGAAAAGAGAAAATCAGGGTCTAAAATCTGGAGTCATATTAAAGGAATTGATGGATTTCTTTGGAGATAACAATCCAAAGGTAAACACCTTCTTTAGTCAAAAAATTAAATGTTGCGAAAAATAAATAAATTAAAAAATAGATTAAGCAACAATTTTGCTGTAAAAAATTTAGGTTTATTTAGTAAGCGATTAGATGAGAAATACTATTTTACTAATAAAATATTTTTTACTGAAGTTGTTATATATCCTCGATAATCAGCTGGAATTTTATATGAACTAATCATATAAGGTATTTTCATCAAACACCCACCATCCTTTAAAACTGCCATCAAAAGAAGCATATAAGATATAATCATCCAGGGGCTCAAGTTCAGGTATAAAAATGCATGAGGCCATAAGAAGTATTGCAAAAAATGACAGTATGATAGTAAATCGATAGTACAGCTTCATTAATTATTCCTTAATTAAGCTATTAATCTAAATAATTCAGTCTCTATTATTAAGAAAATCTTACTAACTAAAAAAACGACCGCTAGGGTTCAAAACTGTCTATTTCCGACTATACTCACTAGATATCCCAAGAAATGATGCATAGAAAAAAAGCCCTGTAACTTGTTGTTTTGTTATTACAAGGATTTAGATAATGGCTTCCTGCTTCGCCAAGGCTTCGCAGGACGGAATTCTGCTCTTTTTCCTCACTTCTTTTTTCAAAATAATTGAATTGGGCTGGACATGTCTAGCCCCTACTTTTTACTTTTTACTTTTTGCTTAATGCGCCCTGATTTGATTATGGATGCGGGGTTTTGGGAAAGCAATTCTCAATAAATAGAATCCTTTGCTTAAGCTAACAGGGCTGATTTGTGAGAGAAAATTTCTCTTTTCAATACGAATATCGCCGCTTATAATGGATTATTAGCAAGATATTTAAAGAAAAAAAGGGGGTTTTATCCACAAATGCTTTGATGGAAGCTTATGCAAAGGGTTCTAATACTTATTGAAGAAATATTTTTAATAACAGGCTTTTATAGACTTGATTTTTTACGAACAATAAAGCATTAGCACAGGCAGGTATATTGTCAAAAAAATTCCCGGCAATAATGTTTTCATATTTACTTTTAACTCTTAATTATTTTCCGTAAAATACAAGTTATCTATATGTTTTGGGAATATTATGACAACAAAATTAGAACGACAATGGAAAGAGCTAAAACAAAGGATCCAATACGCGAACTCCTTTGTGATTACAACTCACCAAAATCCCGATGCAGACGGTTTGGGTTCGGAGCTGGCTCTCTATCATTTATTAAAAAAACTTCATAAGGAAGTATACATTTTCAATATTTCACCTACGCCGGATAACTTAAAATTTATGGACCCCGAAGATCTATGTAAAAGATATATTCCCTCGGAACATCGTGATATTATCTCAAAGTGTGATCTTCTTATTATTCTTGATGCAGGATCGTTTCTTCGTATTGGTCAGCTAGGTCGAGATGCTTTAGCTGAAAAACTTTCCATTATTTCCATTGATCACCATCCAGCCGAGAACAACCCTAATTATTTACAGGAGATCGTGAACGAAAAAGACTGCTCCGTAGGAAGGATGATCTACGAATTTATCAATTCTTGTTATCCGGAATATTTAGATAAATTTACGGCAACATCATTATATACAGCTATTGCCGGTGATACGGGTAATTTCCGTTTTGGAAATACAACTCAATATTCCCACGCTGCAGTTGCTGATCTCCTTAAATACGATATTGATGTCTATAGAATATATATAGACCTTTTTGGCAATATGTCACATGCCGGCATTAAAATTTTCTCTACTGTAATGCAAAAACTGGAGTTTTCAGACGATGGCCGCATTGTCTGGTTTATGATCACTCGCAAAATGCTGGACGAAACAGGCGCCGGCGATATGGATACTGATGGAATTACGGATTTTATGCGTATGATTGAAGGCGTTGAAGTCGCTATCATGTTCAAAGAAAGACCCGATGGTTCCACGCGTATTAATTTCCGCTCAAAGGGAAAAGTTGCAACTAACCACATTGCCCGTAAATACGGTGGCGGCGGCCATGCTCATGCCAGTGGTATTGTAAGCGATAAAAAAATGGACGAGATCATGGATTGTGTTCTTAATGATATTCATGTAGAAACAAAAGAGACTTTTGGTGAAAATTAATATTGCAAAACATTGTGGTTTTTGTACCGGCGTTAACCGCGCTATAAATATGGCCGAAGAAGCCCTCAAAACTTATGGTAAAGTGGCTGTTACCGGAGACCTTGTCCATAATAAAATTGTTATGGATGAACTAAAAAACAAAGGTCTGGTTTTTGTCAAGTCTTTAGATGAAGTTAAAGACATGCCTCTGCTTCTTAGGGCTCATGGAACAGATAAAAATTTTGTAAAAAAAGCAGAGGAACTTGGTCTGTTAATTATTGATGCCACCTGCCCTCTTGTAAAAGAAATCCATAAGCATGCTATCGAACTGGAAAAAGACAATCGCCAAGTCATCATTATCGGTGATGAAAAACATGATGAAGTCATTGGTATTGTTTCACAAATCAAGGAAGTATGCATCATTTCAAAAGCTGAAGACCTGGAAAACTGCAGTATAAAACAACGTTCCGGTGTTGTTATACAAAGCACGCAAAGAATTGAGAATGTTAAAGAAATTGTCTCCTGCTTATTGACAAAATCTCGCGATTGCCGTATCATTAACACAATATGTGAACCAACCCGACGGAACCAAAAAGAAATTCGCAAGTTAGCAAAAGGCAATGATTGTGTGATCGTAGTTGGAGATAAAACTTCAGCTAATTCTAGTAGACTCGTGGAAGTCGCGAAGTCAATTAACGGCAATGCTTGTCTGGTATCTAGTCCCGCTGACTTAGATATCACCTGGCTAAGAAATTGCAGATCATTGGGCATTTCGGCCGGTGCCAGCACGCCCAAAAAGCTGATAGATAATGTTATAAACGAAATTAAAAACATCATGGAGATATAAAAAAATGAAAAAAGCAAGTTTTGAAGTTAAAACAGGTTTGGCCGAAATGCTAAAAGGTGGCGTTATCATGGATGTGATGAATGTTGACCAAGCTAAAATTGCCGAAGATGCCGGTGCCGCCGCTGTCATGGCATTGGAAAGAATTCCTGCCGATATCCGCGCATTTGGTGGAATTTCTCGTATGAGCAATCCGGAAATGATCATTAAGATCAAAGAAGCCGTTTCTATTCCGGTTATGGCTAAATGTCGTATCGGTCATTTTGCCGAAGCACAGATATTACAAGAAGTTGGTGTCGATTTCATCGATGAATCCGAAGTTCTTACACCTGCAGATGAAGAAAACCATATCTGGAAAAAAGACTTTACTGTTCCTTTTGTGTGTGGTTGCCGTAATCTTGGCGAAGCTCTTCGTCGCATTGGTGAAGGTGCTGCGATGATTCGTACCAAAGGTGAACCCGGCACCGGCGATATCGTTGAAGCTGTCCGTCATATGCGTAAAGTTCAGGCTCAAATCAAATGGTTAAGCACTTTAGACAATAGCGAATTGATGGCTGCTGCTAAAAATTTAGGCGCTCCTTTTGCTCTCGTAAAACAAGTTGCCGAAAGCGCTAAACTCCCGGTTCCAAATTTTGCTGCCGGTGGTATTGCAACTCCTGCCGATGCTTCTCTTATGATGCAACTTGGCGCCGAAGCTATCTTTGTTGGTTCCGGCATTTTTAAATCAGATGATCCAAAACCTCGTGCCGAAGCAATCGTAAGATCAGCCACTCATTATAATGACCCTGCTGTTTTGCTGGAAGTGTCTAAAGGTCTTAAAGACGCTATGGTCGGTATTTCGGCTGCCGCTTTAGAAGAAAAAGAAAAAATGGCAAAACGCGGTTGGTAAATTGATAAAAGCAAGCGATCTGACAATCGGCGTCCTGGGAATTCAGGGCGCCTATGAGAAGCATGCTCAAGCCATTGAATTGGCAGGTGCAAGATCTGAAATTATTAAATACCGGGAACAACTTGATCATATTCATGGTTTGATTTTACCTGGAGGAGAATCAACAACCATGACAAAAGTCATGGGATATAAAATCTCCTACGACGATATTATCAATTTTGCCAAAACCCGATCTCTTTTCGGAACCTGTGCAGGATTGATACTTCTGGCTAAAGGTGCCAATGATCCGCGTGTTCGTCAATTGGAATTAATGAATCTTCATGTATCTCGAAATGCTTACGGTTCCCAAAAAGACTCTTTTGCAGATGAAATCACCTTGGATTTTGATAAACACAAGGCCTTTCATGCCGTCTTTATTCGTGCACCTCAAATTGAAAAGATCGGTGACAATATTCGAGTTCTTGCGCGCTATGATGGTAAAGCAGTCCTTGTTGAATCACATCGCCATTTAGCTGCAAGCTTCCATCCCGAATTAACTCCCGACCCCAGAATTCATCAATATTTCATTCAAAAGATCATGGAGGTCTGATATGAAAAAGGGTCCAAGAAAAAATAACATCTTCCGCATCATTCTTGCCTTGGTATTTGTTGGCTTTGGCCTTATTGCTTTAGGCAATAATCTCAATTGGTGGAACATAGATGATCTCTTTCTTCTGTGGTGGCCTCTTATTATTATTCTCATTGGTCTGGTCACCGTTTTCTCGCCCGGCGGTTCCTGGGGCGGAGGAATTTTCCTGATCTTTCTTGGAGTTTTATTTTTATTGCAAACCCATGGAATTTGTGATATCGAAGATCTTTTCTGGCCCGCAATATTGATCATGATAGGTGTTATTATTTGGCCAAGAAAACGCTTAACATCGCAAGAAAACACTCAAAATCCCGATAACAAGAATGATACAAGTCAGGAAAACTTCGTTCATAGCAATAATCCTGATCATATTTTTAATATAAATGCAATTTTTAATTCAAGAAAAGAACTCATTTACGATGACCAGCTTTCCGGTGGACATGGAACAGCCGTTTTTGCTAATCTTGAACTTGATCTTCGACAATGTCAACCCACTGTCAGTACTTATTTAGAATTCACGGCAATTTTTGCCAATATCACAATTATTGTGCCAACTGACTGGAAAATTATTAAACATGGTGGTCCGGTTTTTGGCAAGATCCATGATAAGCGTAAATATCCTAGCGTTGATGTTCAAAACAAGACTGTTACAATGGAAATGAATGCCTTTTTTGCTCGTATTGATCTTATAAACTGATAGCCCCCAGGGATACATGAAACGATTTTTTTTAAGTATTTTATTATTTTTTAGTTGCTTGCCTTTATTTGCAACAACCTGGTTCGTCCCCGATAGTTTAAGCAACATACAATCTGCCATCGATATAGCAATGTCCGGCGATACCGTTTTGGTCAGCGGAGCCTATCAAAACATGGGTGCTATAGTGATCGCCGATAAACAAATTGCCTTGCTTTCCAAGAATTATATTAATAATCCGGGCTCATATAGCATTCAAAGCGGGACTGCACTTTTCGATACGGATAACAGCGATCCCTTGTTAACAATACGCAATGCCGATAGCACAATGGTCATGGGATTTCTCTTAGATAAAAGTGACGCAGGTAGCGGAGGTGGTATTATTATTGAGAATTCCGATGCTGTTCTTTTGCAAGCCTTACATTTTAACAATAATACTCTCTCAATATCGAATTCCTCTGTTCTTGAGATAAATACTGAACACTATTATCTTAATTCGGAAAACTCCTTGCTCATCACCCTGAATGCATCTACGCTTAATCTCATCAATTCTACCTGGAAATACAATCAGGCATTGTCTCTTTTGCATTTAGATAATAATTCTGAATTTTATGCGGAAAATCTTGCAACTTATACCAATAACTGCGAATCTTATCTCTATGACATTCATTCTTCTCATGCATATTTCTATTTCTTTACTTCTTACAAAAATCAAAGCCAGGCACAGGACTGGAATTTCACACATTCACATATAAATATTAATTCTTCAATTCTACAGAATAATCCACCTTTGGATAATTCTCAATGTAATATCAGCTATACTGCCCTACCCGGTCCTTTCCCTGGAGATGGAAATCTATTCGAAAGACCTCTGGTCGATACTTTAGGCGCTGTTCCCATTTTACTTCCCGAGTCTCCATGTATATCAAGAGCAGATCCGGATACAAATGCTATCATGCGGACTGATCTATTGGGTAATATACGGCCAAATCCCGAGTGGGCTCCACCCGATATGGGCGCTTTTGAATCTGAACGATATATGATGGCAAATGAAGCTACACGATTTTGGATATCGCCTCTTGGTCACGACACATGGGGAAACGGTTCCCTAGAATATCCCTTTGCAAGTCTGCAAAAAGCTGTTGATTATGCCGAGGAATTTGATACGCTCATCTTTAAGCCAGGAACATATTACGGGCAAGCAAGTATTTACGATAAGCCTTTGGTTATTTCCTCGGAATACATTCTCAATGCAGATCCCTCATATAGAGATTCAGTTCTTCTTATACCGGATTCCACTATTTACACACCAATTATTTCTGCAAGCTTCCTAGACTCTATAAAAATTTCTGCTTTAAGCTTTAAAAATGGAAGCGGCCATTTTATTTACAATAATTATACCCTTGGTGGCGCTTTATATCTTCAAAATGTTAAAAAAGTCACTTTAGATCATCTTTTATTTGAAAAAAATCATGCTGAACATTCCGGTGGTGCTGTTTTTGCCTTGAACTCATATCTTGAAATGGATCATATTGATTTTATACAAAATTCGGCTTACCTGGGTGGTGCTTTAAGTTTATCTGCAAGTATAGCTAATGTTTCTCATTTGAATTTTTATCAAAACACGTCGTCATCAGGTGGCGCTTTATATGCCAATAATGTCTCTAAATTCACCTCTTTTTATACATCTTTTAGCAAGAATAATGCAAGCTCATCAGCTTTGAAAGATCTGCTTGCTAAAAAAACTGCTGTAAGCGAATACGGTGGAGCAATCTTTGCCAGCAACTCAGAAATAAAATTGTACAATAATCTTTTTAATGCAAATTATGCCAAGAATAAGGGCGCTGCTATCGCAATAAGAGGCGGTAAATTTAATCTCTTACAATCTACTCTTGCCAATCATGATCATGAAACAGGAGATATGGCCTCTATATATTTAAAAGACAAAAGCTTTCCCGCTCTGATTGTAAATTCCATTCTTTGGAATGAAAATATACAAGAAATAGAACTTGTAAATTCGAAGGTTTCACTTAATAATTCCTGTCTTTTTAATTCCATAAACGGAATTCTTTTAGATAGCTCAAGCTCTTCTTCCATGTCAAATGTGTTTTCGCAAGATCCTTTATTTGATGTTGATCTGGGTCTTCAGGCTACATCACCTTATTGCAATTCCGGTCTAAAATCATTTAATGATGGTTCATATTATCTTTTAAATTATGCTGAAGATGAATATGACGACAGTGCTCCCGGTTTAGGCTATCAGGGTGCAAGACCCTCCATTGACTTCACTCCGGAAAAATTTATTCCTTCCGCAATTCAAACTCCAGATACTTACAATATTCTCAGTGCCTACCCAAATCCTTTTAATCCCTCCACTTTTCTTGAATTCACCTTAAGCCATGATGCCAACACCAGACTGGATCTTTACGATATTCGCGGGCGACATATAAAAACACTCATCGAGGATCATTTATATTCGGGGACATATACCTTCTTGCTTAATGCCGCCGATCTGGGCTCCGGAGTTTATATTTGTCGTTTAAGCCAAAATGGACTAACACTCGACAATCAAAAAATACTATTGGTAAAATAATGTCATACTACGATCAAGAAGATACAATCGTCGCGCTCTCCACGCCACCGGGACTCAGCGGTATTGCCGTCGTTCGCTTTTCCGGCATGGATGCCTATAATATTGCTATCAAGGGCTTAGAACTCAAGGAACTTAAACTTCGCTATGCTCATTTTACTAAGGTTATTGATCCGGAAGATCGAGCGCTTATCGATGAAGTTGTTGTTACTTATTTTAAAGCGCCTTATTCCTACACCGGTGAAGATATTATTGAAATTTCCTGTCATGGCGGATATCTTGCAGCACCGGCTATACTAGAATTATACTATCGTCTGGGGGCAAGGCCGGCACTTCCCGGAGAATTTACTCGTCGTGCTTTTATTAATGGCAAAATGGATCTTCTCCAGGCCGAAGCGGTTGCCGACCTTATTCACGCTGTCTCAGATTCAGGCAAGAAAATTGCTACACAAACATTAAGCGGTAAACTCTCCGAAAAAGTCCATGATCTAAGATCACAACTGACAGATATTGCATCTATTTTAGAGTTGGAACTGGATTTTATTGAGCAAGAAATTACCACGCTAGATAAGTCTGCCTTAAAAGAAAAACTCAGATCAGCCAATGATCATATAAAAGATCTCTATACTTCTTATTCCTCGGGTAAAATTCTACGCGAAGGCGCCCTGGTTCCCATCGTCGGAAGACCCAACGCAGGCAAATCGTCCTTATTAAATGCTCTATTAGATGAAGAGCGCGCCATTATCTCCCATATTCCGGGTACTACGCGTGATACCATCGAAGAGTCTTTCGTGCATAATGGCATTGTCTTTAAATTGGTCGATACAGCTGGATTACGTGATACCGTTGATCCAATTGAACTTATTGGAACCCAAAGAACAAAAATGACTTTGGAGCAAGCAGATATTGCACTGCTCATGGTTGATCTTACCCAACAAACTGACCTCGAATTTGAAAAAGAATTTTTAAAAAGCTATCCCGATCTTCCCAAAATCATTGTCTATAACAAAATTGATCTAAATAACAAGGTGCCGGATCTTAAAGCTGAACATTCCCTTAGTGTGTCTGCCTTAAAGCGCAAGGGCTTAGCAGAACTCAGCGATTTAATGGAGAAACTTGTAAGAGACAATTATCATGTTGACGGAAACTCTTTGGCCATCACCAAAGAGCGACATAAAAATGCCTTGGCCAATTGTCTCGAAGCCCTCGAAAGAGCTCAGTCCGCTTTAAATGATAATCTCTCCAACGAATTCATCGCTCTTGATATTCGCGAAGCTATCAATGCTCTCGATGACATTAGCGGGCAAACAACTTCAGAGGATGTACTAAATAATATTTTCGATAGCTTTTGTATAGGGAAATAAATCAAGCCCTAAAACATCATAGATCTGCTAACTTCTCTGTAAATCAGATAGTGTTGGCTTATGCAAAGGATTCTCTATTAACTTTTCTTTTTGCCTTTCGTTCTTCTTTCACTACATTCGGCTATGAAAAACTCTTATGATATCATTGTTATTGGCGGTGGACATGCCGGTGTTGAGGCCGCATTAGCTTCTGCGCGTCTGGGGAAAAGTACCGCATTAGTTACAATTGAAGCTTCGGCCATAGCAAGATTGAGCTGCAATCCATCCATCGGAGGTCTGGCAAAAGGCCATTTGGTCCGCGAGCTCGATGTTTTGGGTGGAGAAATGGGTAAAGCCATTGATGCTACGGGAATACAGTTTAAGCTTTTAAATCGTTCTAAGGGTAGAGCTGTTTGGTCACCCCGTGCACAAGCTGATAAAATTAAATATGAAAAATATATGCAGGATGTTTGTGCCTCTCAAGAAAACCTGGATATTATCGAATCCGATGCTCGATCTTTAAATATTAGGAATAATGAGATAAAAGGAGTTTATCTCCAAGACGGAACTCTGCTTTCTTGTACGGCATGTATTCTTACAAATGGTACTTTTTTGCGTGGAAAAATTCATGTTGGACCTATACAAATTGCTGCCGGCAGATATGGAGAATTGCCCTCAATAGGTATTTCTGACCAGCTAAAAGATTTGGGCTTTGAGGTCGGTAGATTAAAAACCGGTACTCCTTCCAGAATAACAAAACGATCCATAGATTTTTCAAAACTTGAGATTCAAAATGGAGATCCTGATCCACGGGCATTTTCCCATTCTACTAAAAATTTTGATCCTCCAAATATTCCCTGCTGGCTGGCCTATACTCACGAAGGAACACATAAGATCTTGCGTTCAGCTCTTGATCGCTCTCCCTTATATACCGGAAAGATCGATGGCGTAGGACCTCGCTATTGTCCCAGCATTGAAGATAAAATCGTCCGCTTCGCCGATAAAACCCAGCATCAGTTATTTCTTGAACCCGAATGGGAAGGAGCTGATCAATGGTATGTAAATGGTTTCTCCTCTTCTTTACCAACAGATATTCAAATTCGGGCGCTCAGAACTGTTCCTGGCTTAGAAAAAGCAGAATTTCTTAAGATTGGCTATGCTATTGAATATGATTATTTCCCCTCGTATCAGATAGAACGTTCTTTGGAAACAAAAAAAATATCCGGTTTATATTTTGCGGGTCAGATAAATGGAACCAGCGGATATGAAGAAGCAGCTGTACAAGGATTTTTAGCAGCAGTGAATGCGGTAAAAAAATTAGATGGTGAAAAAAGCCTTATCTTTAAACGATATGAAGCTTATACAGGTGTTCTGATCGATGATCTTTGCTCTAAAGAAACCTCAGAACCCTACAGAATGTTTACATCGCTTGCTGAATATAGATTGTTGCTTCGTTGGGATAATGCACATTTAAGATTGTTGGATGCAGCAATAGATCTTGGCATACAATCGGAAGCTCTGACCGATGAATTCGCAAGAGTTAAAAAAGAAAGTGCTGTCTTAAAAGATAAATTCGTAAAAACCCGTATTAAAACCGACAACCCACCAGGAATTGCAGTTGATAAAACCACTTCACTTGCACTTTTGATCAAACAAGAAAAATGTAAAGAAGATAAAGTAAAATTTATTCAAAAGCATTATTTCCCGGAATATCTCCCGGATTCAGTCGATCAGGCATTTGTTATTACCCGATATGAAGGATATATTGATCGTCAATTTAAACAGGTACAAAAAACACAACAGCTGGAAGTTAAAAAAATTCCCGAGTCTTTCAATTACGATAAAATCACTTCCTTGTCTAACGAGGGCAGAGAAAAACTTAAAAAGTTTAAACCGAATACAATTGGGCAAGCAAGTCGAATACGAGGAATTACCCCTGCAGATATTCAAGTTTTGCTCATATTTTTAGCAAAATAAGTTTTTTTGACTTCCATATTCGATCTCTGCGAGATCTTCCATAAATTTGCCATATAAAACATTGCATTTACAAAATAATGCCTTAAATCCAAGACGATTGTTATTTATATAAAAAGATAAGATTTTCTTGTTATTTGAATTCCTTCTTTATACATTGCCTATGTAAGGATCGATTAGTAGGGAATTCATTTCGCTTGCAATACAATCCTAGCCAGTGTTTGGCAAAGATCACCCTTAGGTTCGTGCATTTACTATACGGTGATTTTGAAAAAGAGATGCGCAAAAGATAAGGAATGTCTAATGAACATTTACGTAGGAAACCTGCCTTACGGCACAACTGATGAAGATATCAAATCACTTTTTAGCGAATTTGGTGAAGTCAGCAGTGTTAACATTATTAAAGACCGCATGACGGGCAATTCAAAAGGTTTCGGCTTTGTTGAAATGGAAAATGATGATGAAGGCCAAAAAGCAATCGAAGAAATTAATGGCAAAGAACTACAGGGCCGCAGCCTGAAAGTTAATCTTGCACGTCCTCGTCAAGAACGTCCACGTCAAGAACGTAGATCTTGGTAATTATTTATCGCGATTATTCAAAGCTCCCTTTTGGGAGCTTTTTTATTATGTAGAATAAACTCTTTAAAACATCTCTAATAACGTATTAAGCATAGTAACAGCCCAGTTATTAATATGGATATCTCAAATATCTCTCCGTATAATCATTAGTGAAAATATTATAAACTGTATGCATTTCTCTCTTTATTACAGATATTTTGCCTATGATCTGCCAATCAACAATGTCAGCAACTAAATTTTATCATAAATACTTGCACATCTATTTTGAGAACCCCTCGCATAAGTTATCACTATCTGATTTGAGAGAGAGAGATAAGTTTTAATTCACTCAGCAATCTTCAGCCCTAAAAATCCACACATATGCCGGATAAAAATATCTTATATCCAATTGATTATTAGATATTTATAAGACTTTTTATTTAAATATCAGGCCCCGGGTAACGATTATCTTTATTCAGAATAATTAAATTCTAATTGATAACAAATTACATTCTCAGATCTAAACGACAATAAATATAACTCTGATGAGCAATAGTATATTAAAGATGTGATGAACACATATTTTTTATCCATTAATTATTCAAACTCGCATTCTGCCTATAAACACGCTAAATGCGTATCAGCAGGTTATTCTAAAACTAATTTTATACAAGAATTTTTCCAGATTTGTAATTTTATCTCCATGGGTTAACATATATAATCCTTTGTATAAGCTAGCACTATCTGATTTACGAGAGCTTATGCAAAGGGTTCATATAAGTGATCTTTTGCCATCAAAAGCTTTTATTTATTCATCCCCGATCTTCTTATTGGCAAAAATTAAATTAGAGCAGCACCATATCGATTACTTAAGGAAAAATCACATATTAATATCTTTAAGCTATTAAGGTCAGTCCAATTCATGTAAAAACTATTTAAAGCACGCCAATTGCTTTCATGTAGAGCTTTCTGCTGTAAGCATTTCTGTTTAAACCGCCGACAAGAAAGATTATCACCCATCTAAAATGGACTGATAAACATATCTAGTGATCTGTTTTTATTGCTCTCTAGAATTTATTATCAGCAAATCACTAAATTTAACAGCGAATGAATTTACAGCTGATATTCTCCCTTAAAAACCAATTCAGCCGGACCTTCAAGGCAAACATTTTCATATCCTCTTTGTTCATCATAAGTAAAGGTGACAGCAAGATTCCCGCCTTTTGCTTTTATATGATATTTATCAAATACAGTGCCACAATGATGCTGAACAATGGCCGCAGCAATAGAACCTGTCCCACAAGATAGTGTTTCCGCCTCCACACCGCGCTCATAGGTCCTGACAGCCAGCAATGCCTCTCCCATGTCCTCAACAAAATTCACATTACAGCCCTCTGGAAAACATTTTTTATTTGTTTTGATCTCCTTTCCGCGTGTAAAGACATCCAGATCAGCAAGCCCTTCGACATACTTCACAAAATGCGGCGAACCGGTATCCACAAGATAGCCTCCAAACTTATCCACAATCTTATCCACATTTTTCATTTTCAATAAAATATTCCCGGATATGAGTATCTCCGCCCTATGCTCTCCGTCAATGGCATCAAATACAATATTGCTACTCTTACTTATACACCCACATTCTTTAGCGAAGGCCACAATACACCTCCCGCCATTTCCACACATAGTCCCCTCAAAACCATCAGAATTAAAATAAAGCATACGGAAATCTTTTACATCGGAAGATCTCAACAAGATTAAACCGTCTGCTCCAACTCCAAAGCGCCGATCGCAAAGTTTAGAAATTAATGTATTGTCATTTTTGGGAAAACTTTCATTCAGATCATTGATTAATATAAAGTCATTTCCCGCACCCTGATATTTTGAAAACACTATAGACATAGACCTTATCTCCTAAATTTTATTGACAAACATATAATATTCTCACCTAAATTACAAATCCCAAATATGTTTCACGTGGAACATCCTGGAGTACAGCGGACATCAAACAGTAAACCGATATTGACTGTAAATATGTGAAGAGACTCAAACATTTGAAGGATGGCGAAGCCAGAAGCCAGATAAGAATTAATAATGGATAATGAAGATTGTTAATGTCTCAAGCTTATCCTCCATCCACTTTGCTTATTGTTTTTTTTAAAGAATAATTTCTTTTTCTTATTTATAGCAGAGATGCTTGTTGTATTTATATTTCTTTCCTTTGAGATTGCCCTGCAAAGTCTGCCCGGATCTATATCGAAGGTCAGCATGATCAAAGGGGCTTTATCAATCTATCGATATGTAAAAAGTTTAGGGTAGGACCTTTTCTCAACATTTCAACAATTTAATATTTCACCGCATCCTTTTAATATCTTGAGTTCAAACTAAACCTCAAACTGAAACTGCCGCAAGCATATCAAAGATTTACTATAAACCATCAACAAGGACATATACAAATCTTTCTTTTTAATAATGAATATTGTATAATCCGCCATGAATAGAGAATCGAAAACAAATGTTTCACGTGAAACATACAGTACTCAAAACATTGTTGACCTTTTTAAGAGGGACAGTCATGTCAAGTCTTCTCTATCACTGCTTAAACATAGAAAACAATTAGTGCTCAATACGACAAACTTTGCCTTTATACTGACTTGGTTAAAAATATTAAGTGAAAACAATTATTTTCCTATGGTGGTCTTTCCTTCTGAGCGTGAAGCTGAACTATTTTTTGCTGATTCACTGGCT
Organism: uncultured bacterium; assembly: GCA_964572745.1. Lineage (GTDB taxonomy): Bacteria > Fidelibacterota > Fidelibacteria > Fidelibacterales > Fidelibacteraceae > M50B103. The sequence goes on along the minus strand of CAZNFT010000004.1, from coordinate 16,435 downwards.
TTTTTCTCTTCTGATACCATCGCCTGGATTCCTTTATTTAGTAATAGAACAGGTATCTACGAAAATTCTGCATTGGAAAATCACATTTCAAGATTTCTTGATGACCACTACAAAAACAAACTAAAACTTGCTATTTCATCTGAGCATATTTTTTCACATAAGGTGCCTGATAAAAGATCTCTTCGTGATCACATGCTTCACTTTTCGCTAGGTGAAGAACTTGCCTTTTCCAGTCTTTCCGATAAGCTAAATGAAATGGGATATCAACGAGGAGGAATGGTTGAATATTGCGGTGAATTCACTCTTCGTGGAGGTATTGTTGATATATATGCCTACGGCGAAACCTATCCTTTTAGAGTTGAGTTTTTTGGAGATACAATAGAATCAATTAGAAAGTTCAATCCCGAAGACCAAAACACTTTTGAGAACTGTGATCATATACAAGTGAGACCCGCTTCTTTTTCATCTTTTTCCCATTCTAAAGTATCAGATATTTTACCGAATTCCTGCGTGCTAATAAAGATTGAAAGTGATAAAAATAAGGATGATAGCATAAAATATGATCCAGACCTGGCTTTTAAACAGGTGCTGTTCAAGACCGCTGTCCCTGAAGCAGATATTCGTTTTCCTGTCTCGGAAATTGAAGTCCCTCAAAAGGACAATGCGGATAAATACTACCGCGATTCACTTGATAGATATGATGAGATATTTGTTTTATCTGAACATGATATTGTTCTCGATTCTTTAAAAAAGAAATTGGGCAATAAAGCAAAATATATTCAAAAAAATATTCATTGTGGCTTTGAATATAAGGATTTGAATTTAATTCTTATTTCCGGACAACAAAACTATCGCAAAGAGCACTATGTAAATCCTAATAGTAAGTTCATTCCAGAGCGCTCTAGTAAAATTTCAAGCCTTGAATCCCTGGAATATGGCGATGCAGTTATTCACATAGACTATGGTATAGGTATTTATCGTGGTATCGAGGTTTTGGAATTCAAAAATATCAAGCAAGAAGCCATGGTGGTTGAATACAAAAACAAAGATCGCGTCTTTGTTCCGATCCGATATATGAATAAGATCTTTAAATATAGTTCTGAAAAAAACAAAAATATATCCCTAGACCAGATCGGGGGCAAACGATGGGAACAGGCGAAAAGTACCACCAGAAGCTATCTTAAAAAAACAGCTTTTGATCTTCTGAGCTTATATAAGGATAGAAAACAGCTCGAAGGCTTTGCTTTTTACAAAGATACACCAGATGCCCTGCAATTAGAAGCCAGTTTTCCTTATAAAGAAACACCCGACCAACTAAAAGTAATATCAGACATTAATAAGGATATGGAAAAGTCACAAATCATGGACAGACTTGTTTGTGGGGATGTGGGTTTTGGTAAAACAGAAGTAGCCATCCGCGCAGCATTTAAAGCCATATATTCCGGTAAACAAGTAGCGGTTCTCGTTCCAACGACCATGCTTTGCTTTCAACATTATGAAAGTTTTCATGATCGTTTAAAAAACTTTGGAATTGAAGTTTCCTATGTAAATCGCTTTGTTCCGGGAAAAAAGCTTAAGCAAAGATTAGAAGCGCTTAAAGAGGGTAAGATAGACATTTTAGTCGGAACACATAAATTACTTTCTAAAGATCTGTTTTTTAATGATTTAGGTCTTCTAATAATAGACGAAGAGCATCGCTTTGGTGTCAATCACAAAGAAAAAATACAAAACATTAAAAGGCGTCTTGATGTTATAACTTTAACAGCTACACCTATCCCCCGCACCCTTCAACTTTCTATGGTAGGTTTAAGAGATATATCAAAAATCGATACACCACCAAAAGATCGACTTCCTATTTCCACAAAGATCGTGTATTGGAATGATATTGATATTCGCTCTGCAATAAAAAGAGAGTTAGACCGTAACGGACAAATATTTATTTTACATAATACTATCGACGAACAAATATCCCTGAAAGAAAGGATAGAAGAAATGTTCCCGGACTATGGTGTAAGAATAGCTCATGGAAAAATGAAAGGCACGGAACTAGAATCTACCATGCTTGATTTTTATCATCATAAGTTTGATATATTAATTTCTACGACTATCATTGAATCGGGAATAGATATTCCCAACGCAAATACCCTCATCGTTATTAATGCACAGAATTTTGGTCTCTCGCAACTATATCAGATCCGCGGAAGAGTGGGTCGATCCTACAAAAAAGCCTTTGCTTATCTTGTAATCCCCCGTGGTAAACATCTTAATCCAACGGCCATGAAAAGATTACAAACGCTTGAGTATTACACCGACCTTGGCTCCGGATATCAAATAGCAATGAGAGATCTTGAAATTAGAGGAGCAGGGTCCTTATTTGGCGTGGAACAAAGTGGGCACATCAACAGAGTTGGTTATTCCTATTTCAACAAAATGTTCTCTGAAGAAGTTGATAAGCTTAAAAATGAAAATGTACTCAATCAAGATATACCCGATGTCAACCTTGAGCAAACTGCCTATCTGCCGGAAGACTATATAGATAGTAAAGACATCAGGATTTCCTTCTACAGAAATATATCAGATCTGCTTTCTTCGGGAAAAGAATATAAAAAAGCTATTAATGATCTTAAACATCTGCGCTGGTCCTGCAAAGATCGTTTTGGAAAACTACCCGAAGAAGCTGTAAACCTTTTTGATGAAGCTAAACTTTCACTTTGGCTTAAAGCCTATGATATCGAATCGATAAATAGAAATAATTCAGAACTGCTTGTAGTTTTTAAAAAGAACTTAGCTATAGATCAAATCCAGACATCGGCAGGAAGATTTTTACATTTTATGAATCAAAATAATCTGCATATTGAATTTATTTCTCAAAAACATCTTTCAGCAAAGGTCTCTTACGATCTCTTAAAGCTTATAAATAAAGAAGAGCTGTGACCAAATCAATAGCTTTCAGAATAAATAAACATTTCATTTTCTACTGCTCTGTGTTAAATTTTCAAAGAAAAATGGAGACTCTATGAAAAAAATAAGTATTTTACTCGTATCACTCATCTTAATCCTTAGTTCTTGTACTTTCAATTCAAACGACCAGGTCGCTAAAGTGAATGGAAAATTTATCACATCAAGCGAACTATATAAATATATCCCAAAAGATAATTTTGAGTTTTTAAGTCGCGAACAAAAAGAAGAAGTCATTAATGAAATTTGCGAGAACTATCTAATGCGGGAATTCCTGGAAGAAGAAGGAATATTTGATGCCGGTGATATCTATTGGGAAATGCATATCTGGGAAATAAAAGAGCTGGCAAATGCTGCATTTAAAAAACTTGTAAGCGATCATGTGTTAAATGATAAGACCATCAAAGAACATTACAACAAAACAAAATATGATTTAAATTTGTCTCATATTCTCTTGGGATTCAACAATCCCAAAGATTTTAATTCAAGAACACGGGAAGAGGCCAAATTATTGATTAATAAAATCTCAAAAGAACTAAATAAAGATAACTTTAATGATCTGGCAATAAAATATTCTGATGACAAAAATATTGAGAACAATCAGGGAAATCTGGGATGGGTCAAAGTTGGGCAATTACTAGATGAATTTGAAGATGTCGCATATTCTTTAAAACCTGGCGAGATATCAGAACCTTTCGAAACAGAATTTGGCTTTCATATTGTAAAATTAAACGAAAGAAAAGAGAATATTGTAGAAGCTTATGAACATGCCAAATTACAAATTGAAGAAGTCGCCATGATATCCTGGAGATCCAAATTTGTAAAACGAGAACAAAATGTTCTGGATTCTTTAGAAAAAGAATATCCGCTTGTTTTATTTGATTCTACCGTAACAGATTTTCTGAATCAGTATAAACGTCTTTCAACAAATGTATTTTTCTCTGAGCAATTCAATACCTTTGATATATTAAATATTATTAATGATTCTCTTGTCTTGGGCAAAATCGGAGATTTGGATATTGATAAAACATGGGTCATAGATTATCTTAAATTGATTAACATAAAACAAGCTCCGCGTTTTACCGATAGAGCATCCTTTGATTCTTTTATTGAAATGAGTCAAATAGGTTCAAGAATTTATAAAAGTGCTCTGGATATGGGCTTAGATAAATCGACTGATTTTTTATCTGATAAAAATGTTTTTATGGCTAAAAGATCTTCGGAGGTTTTTGATCAACTTTATGTTTATGACTCCATAAAACCGACAGACGAGGAGTTAAAAAACTTTTACGAAAAAATCAAAGATGATAAATATTATGTCGAAGCCAAGGTCCAAGTCAAAGAAGTTCTACTTAAGGACGAAGAAGAAGCAAAAAAAATACTTGAACGAATCAAAAATGGTGAGGATATATCTAAACTTGCAGAAAAACACTCAATAAGAAATATTGGCAAAAAAAATAAAGGTATTATCCCTCCCTTTAAGAAAAACCAATACGGAGAAATGAGTTTAGCTGCATTTGAAATGGAAGATGGCGAAATTTCAGGTCCATTTAAAATTTCCAACTATTATTCCGTGATCCAGCGCATAAAATATATTCCTGAATCCTATAGAGAATATGATAAAGTGCTCTATAGACTCCTCAGTGATTACAAGAACCACTATATTGATGATGTGCGTGCAGAAAAAAAAGAGATGTTAAAAAATAAATATTCTTTAAAGATCAATTCAAATTTTATAGGCCATGAAAATTAAACGATCATATTACTTTCTTGTTTTATTTGCTCTGTTATTCTTAATGGGCTGCCAATTTTGTCAAAATAAAAAAGATCCTCTTGTGGCCCAGGTAGATAAATACAAATTAAGACTTTCTGATATCAATGAGGTTCTTGGCTCTGATCCTGATCCTCAAATAAAGGATGATTTTATAAACATTTGGGTTGAAAAACACCTTTGGCTAAAAGAATCACAAGGGTATATAAGCACAAATGAAAAAATCAACAAACAAGTAAAAGAATATGAAAATTCACTGATCATTCAGGAATATCAGCAAAAATATATTTTTGATAAAATATCTATTTGCGAAGGCGATATTCGGGAATACTATAAAAAATATAAAGATCATTTTACCGCTTACGATGACGTAGCTTATATTGAGGTATTTAAATTAACCCAAAAAAATCTGGCCGACGATCTGCTTAGAAGTTTAAAAAACTCTATTAATCCTGATGTTCCATCTGAATTCGAACTTGTATATCGGCATGACTATATCGATGACATAGATAAATTATTATTTTCTTCGAAAACATCAAAATATATAGGACCTGTTAAAGTAGATAATTATTATTATGTTATCGTTGTCATAGAAAAATATTCTAAAAATTCTATTATAGCTATGGAACATGTTCGTAGTGATATCATACAAAAGCTGCGAGCTTCAGCGTATGTAAATGCAATTAACAAAAAACAAAAAGAGCTTAAGGATCAATATAATGTCAAAATCATCAAAAATACTACTAACTAGTCTTTTACTTATCTTTTCCGTCTTTCTTCCGGCACAACAACTTGTTGATGGTATTGCTGCTATTGTAGGCGAAGATATCATTCTTTACTCGGAAATGAATCAATTCGCATTCGAAATGGCTCAACAAAGCAATATAGATATTTACAAAGATCAAGCTGCTTTTGCTCAATTACAACAAAAAGCTCTAAAAGAGCTGATTAATTCTAAGATCCTTATTCTTCAGGCAGAAGTCGATTCTATAGAAATCAACGAACGCAATGTTGAAATGACGGTACAGCAGCAAGTGGAGCAGTATGTTCAAATGGCGGGCTCTGAAGAGGTCTTAGAGATGTATTTTGACACACCCATGAAAAAGATCCGCGAGATGCTTTATGAGCGAGTAAAAAGTTCTATGATCGCTCAACAACTACAGCAAGAAAAGTTCTCCAAAATTAAAATTTCCCGACCCGAGGTCATTGCATTTTATAATACAAACAAAGATTCTTTACCGGATCTTCCCGATAGAATTGATATTGATCATATTTTAATCAAAGAAAAACCATCGCCTGCTTCAAAGCAGAAAACAATTGATATGATAAACGAGATCAAACAAGAAATCATTGATGGTAAAATAAGCTTCGAGGATGCTGCCTTTCAATACTCTCAGGACCCGGGTTCTGCAGAAGAAGGTGGAAACTTAGGCTTTGCTCCTAAAGGCACATTTGTAAGTGAATTTGAAAAAGCTGCTTACAATTTAAGTGTTGGCGAAATATCTGAACCTGTGGAAACACAATTTGGTTATCACTTGATTCAATTGATGGAAAAACGAGGTGAACTTATCAATGTTCGCCATATTCTTTTTTCAATTCAAACATCAGAAAAAGACAATCAATATGTTATCAACATCTTATCCACAGTAAAAGACTCTATTCTTAAAACCGGTGATTTTGAGAGCTTTGCAAGAAAATACAGTGAAGATCCCGATGTTCAGATCAATGGTGGATACTTAGGTGAATTTGCACTTGAAACACTTCAAATCCCGGAGTTTGGAGAGATAGCAAATCAAATGAATGAAGGTGAAATTTCCGATCCCTTTATTTCCCCTTATGGCTTTCATATACTGCGTTTAAACAAATTTTTGCCAGCAGAAAAAATCTCTCTTAAAAACCACTATCCCATTCTTGAAAATATGGCTTTAAATCAAAAACAATCAAAGTTCTGGAATAATTGGATGGATGATCTCTATGGAAAATTCTATGTGGAAATAAAGCTGTAATTTGAGGATAACTTTAATAAGTCTGTCATGAAAAAATTAATATACACAAGCAATCTTATCTCTTCACAAATAGCAGAGGTTTATTCACAGACTCAAAAAGCCATAAGCTACTCATTTTTAAGAAGATTCATGACTTATTCACAAAATTCACAGTATTAATAAAATTAGTATGTTTTTTAAAGAAAAATATATTAGATTAATATTGATATTTCTTTAATTGATTGAGGTGTTAAATGAAGTTTACAGTTTCTAAAGATAATTTCTTTCACGTGTTACAAAAAGTATCAAGTGTAACTCCTGTTCGTTCAACTTTGCCTATACTAAGCTGCATACTATTTACGGTCAAAGAAGGTAAATTGATAATGCGTTCTACAGATCTAGAAATTACAATGAGTGCTTCTTGTGAAATTAAAATGGAAGAAGAAGGCGCTGTTGCAATTCCCAGTAGAATGATAAAAGAAATAACAAGCGAGTTGCCTAATACAGATCTTAATTTTCATATAGAAGATGAACAAGTGATTATTACAACGGCTTTAGGCGGTGAATATAAGATCATGGGATATCCGGCAATGGAATATCCAACAGAACCTATAGTTGATGATTCTAAAATTGTAACACTTCAAGCAGAAAAATTTAAACGGATCGTTGAAAAAACAGGTTTTTCTGTGTCACGCGATGAAATGAAAGTAGCGCTCAACGGTGTTCTTTTCCAATTTAAAGAAACTGAGCTTCGTGCCATTTCTACAGACGGTCACAGAATGGTCAGATACACGCTGAAAGAATTTGAGGGAGGAAGTGATATAAAAGATATTATTATCCCACCAAAATTTCTTAATCTTTGTGTAGGAAGTATTAAAAATATTGAATTCGTGACTCTAAGAATTGGCAGAAATCATATTATGCTGGAATTGGAAGACACGGTTATTTATTCCAGGATCATAGAAGAAAGATTTCCCGACTATGAAAGTGTTATACCGGTAGAAAACGATAAAAAAGTTATTGTCGATATAGATGAATTATTATCTGTCGTAAAGCGTGTTGGTATTTTTGCAAGTAAAAATACTCGCCAGATATCATTCACTTTCAATGAAAATAAGACTTTAGTCAAAGCCGAAGACATTGAAACATCTTCTACAGCCAAAGAAGAATTGGCAGTAGATTATAGTGGCGAAGAATTTATCATTGGGTATAACTCAGATTATCTGCGTGAAATGATCCGTCATATAGACGGTGAAAAAGTTGAAATACGACTTAAAAACTCCTTGATGGCCGGTTTGTTTTTTCCTATGGAACAACTCCCCGATGAAGATATTTTGTTTTTATTAATGCCCATTCGATTAATGTAAATACAGCATAAATAATTTTTTTAAAACGCTTGAACATTGTTCAGGCGTTTTTATATTGCAAGAGACATTATTCATGAAATAGTCAAAAAACACATCTCTTATTGAAAATAATATTTCTATATTAGAAAAAGTATTTTATAAAAAAATGATCACAAAGATAAAATTAAAAAATTTCAGGATTTTCAAAGAAAAAACCATAGATTTTTCTCCGGGCGTAAATATTATTCTTGGGAAAAATGGTGTAGGAAAAACATCTGTTTTAGAAGCTATATATTTTACCGCTTTTACAAAATCTTTTAAAGCACCTAAGGATATTGATATGCTAAAAGAAGGTGAAGATTTTTTTCAGATACAAAGTTTTTGGGAAGATGTTCTTTATGAACATGCACAGGCTAACTTTCTTAAGGGTCAGGGAAAAAGATTTATTTTTGATGAAGAAAACATGAAGCGTTTTTCTGATATTATTGGCGTTTTTCCCATTGTCTTTCAGTCTCCCGAAGATTTTAAGGTCACCGCAGGGGCAAATATGGAACGCAGAATTTATTTTGATCGTTTTATATCACAGATATCCAAATCATACTTGGATGACCTGATGCGTTATCAACGTTTACTTAAAATGCGAAATGCCTATTTAAAACAATTGAATGAAATGAAAAGCTATTCCTACGATACGCAATTAGATATTTACGACGAACAATTGTATCCACTTGCTTATAAAATTTCATCTTTAAGGCAAAAATATTGCGAAATGTTCAATCGGGAATTAGAAGAATTGTATCAAAGCACATTCACAAATGGAAGTATAGGAAGTATTGGATTTATTCCCTTTTTGAAAACAGAAAACGAAGAAAATTTTATAGCCGAATACATGTCGGAAAGTAAAAATAACATAGACAAAGAAATTATTTTAAAAAGGACCATGCAAGGATGCAATTACGATAAATTTAATTTTTTTAGAAATGAGCGACCTCTGATACATTTTGCATCTCAAGGGGAGCACAAGATCTGGATGACTATGTTAAAACTGGCTGAAGGCACTATAATTAAAAAAGTTCACAAAAAAGATGCCATCTATTTGCTTGATGACCTTTTTGCGGAATTAGATGTCAGCAATACTCAAAAGATCGTTGAAAAGATCTTAAATATGAAACAGGTGTTGATCACTACAACGGATTCAAGCGATTTAAGGCTTCGTGATATAAACAAAGACGAAAAAGCGCTAAACATTATAGAGATTTGCCAATAAAGTATTCCCTAAATGCAATGCAATTCATATATTAAACGAGGAATAAAAAACATGAAAAGATCACATAAACAAAGATTAATAATAGGATTTCTTGGGGCACCCATTATTGTGGCCGGCGCCTGGTTTGGAGGTTATTGGTTTTTAGTCATCGTAGCATTGATCGCAACATTATCTCAGTACGAACTTTTAAAAATGGTGCAGTTTCCCCCGCGGCTTTTGATGGTTTTGACCATGATTTCAACTCCGCTATGCATGTGGGCAATGTTCTTTGGTCATTTTGATTTTATTTTAATGATCTTACTTTTTACAGCTATATTCACAAATTTTTCTCTTTTGGTCTATAAAAACACAGAGTTTGTAAAAATGTCATTTGTTGGCATAGGATCTATTGTCTATCCCGGACTTAGTTTAGGGTCGCTGATATTGTTAAGAGGCATAAGCATACCTGGAAATATTGATATTGGCAGACATATTGTGATCGCTTTGATTGCCGGCGTTTTTGCTACAGATATTTTTGCCTTTTATGTCGGTAAGCTTTTTGGTAAGCATCCGCTTTTCCCTTCGGTGAGCCCCAAAAAAACAATTGAGGGCGCCATTGGAGGTTTGGTGTTTTGCTCTATCACTATGTTCATCCTTTGGAGGATAGATTTTATTCCCATTTTTCATGCTTTTGATTATTTTATGATCGCTATTATGTCTGGAGTTTTTGGACAAATGGGAGATCTGGTTGAATCGAAGATAAAGCGCGATATTGGCGTAAAAGATTCCTCCGGAATATTGTTGGAACATGGCGGATTTCTTGACCGATTTGATTCACTTGCAGTTGTCGCACCATTATTTTGGATATATACCTACATAAAATTTTTTGTTTAAGCTGTTTTTTTATTCAAAAAAATTAGTAGATTACTTACTTGTTTAGGATTAGAGCAAAAAAATTATATATTATGCCCTTGTGCATGAAGAATTAAAAATGAGGACTTTATGAAACCGGAAGCAATCAAATCAATACTTGCAACGGATTGTGGGAGTACAACAACAAAAGCCATTCTTATTGAAAAACAGGGTGACGAATACAGGCTTGTTGTTCGTGGTGAAGCACCAACAACAGTTGAAGCTCCATTTGAAGATGTAACTAAAGGGGTTTTAAACGCCGCAAAAGAAGTTGAAGAACTTTGCGGACGCCAATTATTGGAGGGCGACCATATTATTACACCCCAACAAGGTGATAAGGGCGTAGATATATATATATCAACATCATCTGCCGGTGGTGGTTTACAAATGGTGGTATCTGGAATTGTTAAAGCTATGAGTGCCGAATCCGCTGAACGAGCCGCCTTGGGTGCAGGGGCTATTGTTATGGATGTCCTTGCATCTAACGATGGACGACTTCCTCACCAGAAAATACAAAGAATTCGCCATCTTCGTCCCGATATGATCCTGCTTTCAGGTGGAACCGACAATGGCAACATCAAGGGCGTTGTGGAAATGTCTGAGCTCTTAAAAGCGGCCAGTCCAAAACCGCGTTTGGGTATCAGCTATAAACTTCCTGTTATTTTTGCCGGAAATCAAAAAGCCAATGCTGAAATAGAGAAAAATTTAAAAGACGTTACCGATCTGAGCATAGTTCCAAATCTTCGTCCAGTTCTTGAAAGAGAAAATCTTGGTCCGGCTCGTGATAAGATCCATGATCTGTTCATGGAGCATGTTATGGCCCAGGCGCCGGGATATAAAAAATTAATGGCAATGACCGATGCTCCTATTATGCCAACACCGGGTGCAGTAGGCGAAATTATGCAGGTTATAGCACGTAAAGAAGACATTACGGTTTTAGGTGTTGATATCGGTGGTGCAACCACAGATGTTTTCTCGGTCTTTAAAGATCTTGAAAAAGGCAAGCCGGTTTTTAATAGAACGGTTTCAGCCAATCTGGGAATGTCATACTCTATTTCAAATGTTTTAGCTTCTGCTACACTTCCCAATATTTTACGTTGGGTGCCTTTTGAGATCGATGAAGTGGATCTAAGAAATCGTATTGGTAACAAGATGATCCGTCCTACCACTATTCCTCAGTCGCTGGAAGAATTAAAAATTGAGCAAGCTATTGCACGCGAAGCATTACGCCTGTCATTTATTCAACATAAAGAATTTGCAGTGGGTTTAAAAGGTGTTCAAAAAGAAAGAACAATTTCAGATGCTTTCGATCAGAGTGCTTCCGGTGAAACTCTAGTAAACATGATGGATCTGGATATTCTTGTCGGATCCGGTGGTGTTTTATCCCATGCACCTCGCCGTCATCAGTCGGCTCGCATGATGATAGATGCTTTCCTTCCCGAAGGTATTACTCAACTTGCCGTGGATTCTATTTTTATGATGCCTCAGTTGGGTGTACTTTCAGTAGTTCACGTAAAAGCTGCTGCCGAAGTGTTTAAAAAAGATTGTCTCTTAAGACTTGGTACATGTATTGCTCCCGTTGGTCCTATTAAACCCGGTAAAGAATATATGCGAATCAATTTTACACTTCCCGATGGAAGAGTTGTTGATAAGGCTTACACTCTTGGTGATATGGAACTTTTTAAAGCTCCTTATGAAGCTATTGAAGCCGAGATCACACCTGCTCGCGGTGTTGATGTGGGCGCTGGTCCCGGACAGGTTGTAAAAACGAAAATCTATGGCGGTCTTGTTGGAATTATCATTGATGCCCGCGGACGCCGTCCTTTTGTTCTTCCTGAAAACCCAGCCGAACGAGTAGCAAAGCTTCAGGAATGGAGTAAAAGCGTCAATGAATTTGAGGATAAATAATTGAGGCACATGCTTCAATATTTGCGATAAAGGAGAAAAAATGGCACATGCATATACACCAGGATTAAAAGTCATTAAAAAGACTGTGGTTCAAAAAATCCGCCGTCTTCCACTCATTGGTGAAGTTGTGGTTAAAAAGGGAGATAAGGTTAAAGCTGAAGATGTAGTGGCGACAACCAATCTACCGGGAAATGTTATTCCTGTAAATTTAGCGAATATGTTGAATATAGATTCTTCGGAAATTCCCGATCTTTTGATCAAACAAGTCGGCGATAGCCTGAACAAGGGCGATCTTATTGCCGAAACATCGGGTATATTTGGCTTATTTAAGACAAAAGCGATCTCCCCCGCAACCGGTACTTTGGAGTCTGTTTCAAAGATCACCGGTCAGGCAATTATTCGCGAAGCACCTATTCCAGTCTCTGTTCAGGCCTATATAGGCGGAGAGATCACAGATATTATTGAAAATGAAGGCGTCGAGGTTTCAACAGCCGCCTCATTTATTCAAGGTATTTTTGGTATTGGTGGTGAATGCCGCGGAATAATTAAAATACTTACACAAGATACAACTACACCTATTACAGCAGATATGATCACTGAAGATGATAAAGATAAAGTGCTTGTTGGAGGTTCTTTTCTTTCTTTAGAAGCTTTCAAGAAGGCTGAAAAAGTCGGAGCTATTGCCGTTGTTGTTGGTGGTTTTAACTATTCAGATATTAAAAGTATTGTGGGTTATGATATTGGTGTTGCAATTACCGGACAAGAAGAGATCGGTACAACCTTGATCATTACCGAAGGTTTCGGCGAAGTTGGCATGGCAGATCTGACCTTTGATTTGCTAAAATCCCATGAAGGTAAAATGGCATCAGTAAATGGGGCAACCCAGATCCGTGCAGGTGTTATTCGCCCGGAAATTATTATTCCTCTTGATGGAAAAACCAAGATAGATGAATCTAAAGCCGAATTATTTGGAATGGATATTGGAGCTGAGGTTCGTGTCATTCGCTCCCCATATTTTGGCATGCTTGGTGAAGTCACCGATCTGCCTCATGAACTTAAAAGACTTGAATCCGGTTCTTTAGCACGCGTTGCAAAAGTAAGGCTTTACGATAGCAAAAAAGAAGTATTGCTTCCTCGCGCTAATCTTGAAATGATAGAGAAAAAATAGGAGTCTGCAGTGAAACGATTAAGTGTCCATTTTTTTGTGTTAAGTTTAATTTTCTTATTGAGCGCATGCTCTTCTATTGATGAAAAAATTGAAAAGGGGCAGTATCAAATGGCAGTTAAACAGATAAATAAAGCTATTGGCTCAGGTGAATTGACAGCACTTGAAAGAATTGAATTAGAAGAAAAAGCAGATATACTTCATCGGATAGAATTAGACTTTAATAAATCCCGTGAAGATGTTCTTGACTATATTAAGAATTACTATCCTGAGCTAAGTGATGCACAGATGCGTTCTTGGGAAGAGAGCAATGCTTTAGAAAATATGATCATTAATGGAGAAAAACGCTATTTTGCAAGGTCTCATGCAAATCTTTTTAGAATTGATAAAGCAGCAAAAGCCAAAAAGATCGAAAAAGATGGAGAACAAAAAAGCAATACAGAAAGTTTTTTGGAACATTATATTCCCGAGGTACTTGATAAAGCTCAAAAGACCGGAGAAATATTAGGTGATCCCGTTAAAATGAAATTCAAATACACGCTGACCGTTGATGCAGATGCAGTCCCAGAGGGTGAGATCATCCGTTGCTGGCTACCTTTTCCCAGAGAAGGCGATCCTCGTCAACAAGATGTAAAATTACTTTTTGCTTCTCAGGACGATTATATTCTTGCACCAAACTCACAAGCTCATCGTACGGTTTATATGCAAAAACCTGCTGTTGCCGGTGAAGAAAGCAAATTCGAAATAGAATTCTCGACAACAAATCGACCAAGATGGGTTGACCTGGAAAATGCTGAGATTAAAGCTTACAATAAAAGCAATGAAGAATATAAAAAATATACCGCCGAGCGCGATCCGCATTTGCTATTTACACCTTCTGTTAAAGCTTTGTCTGAAAAGATCGTCGGTGATGAAAAAGATCCCTATCAGATCGCTAAAAAGATTTTCAATTATATATCAGATAATTATCCTTGGGCCGGTGCTCGCGAATATTCCACTCTTGAGAACATTCCCGACTATGTAATTGCCAACCATCATGGAGATTGTGGCCAGGTAACACTTTTATTCATGGTTCTTTGCCGTTATAACGGAATTCCCGCACGTTGGGAAAGTGGCTGGATGCTTCATCCCGGCAGCAAGAATCTGCATGATTGGGGACTGGTCTATTTTGAAGGACCCGGTTGGGTTTCGGTGGATCAGTCATTTGGTCGCCAGGAATTAGAAGGAAAAAATGCTAAAGAATTTTATCTCGGTGGAATTGATGCTTATCGTCTGATCGTTAATGACGATTATGGTCGGGTCCTATATCCCGCAAAGCAATTTCTACGTTCAGAGACTGTTGATTTTCAGCGTGGTGAGGTAGAATGGAGAGGTGGAAATCTATACTTTAACAAGTGGGATTACCATTTAGACATAGAATACATTAATCAATAGAAAGGAAAATAAATGAAAAGGACCTTAATCATTATGGCTATTGCAGCAATGACTTTTATGGGCTGTTCAGACAAAGTTAGTCTTAGCCCAGCCCAGACCGATTTCTTTAACGCCATGGGCGAAAAGATCGCTTACATGAAACCCGATACATCAGTTGTTTTGGCTACCACCTCAGCATTTGAAGTAAAGAACACAGATATAATGGAATCCGTATATCAAGGTATGCGTGGTGATATTAATATTATCAACAATGTGGATGCCGCAAGAATTGAATCTTTTATTATGCAGATCGTCACTCTGAAAGCACAGCAGGACATTCTTTTGAAAGAAGCAGCGGCAGAAGGTTTAACTATTTCTAAAGATAGTATTGAAACTTTTCTTGAAAAAAACCTTTACGCCCCAAATGGTGGTAAAGAAGCTTTTATTGAACAGATTAAAGCACAAGAAATTGACCTGGATTTTGTCCGCGAAGACACTCGCAAAAATCTCTTGATCATGAAATACATTGAAGAAATCGCTTTAAAAGATATTGATATTAGTGTTAGTGAAGATGAGCTAAGAGAAAGTTATGAACAAAACAAAGCAACATATTCACAAGAAACAGCAACCGTTCGTCACATACTTTTCTTGACTGAAGGCAAAAGCCCAGATGAAGTCAAAGAAGTTAAAACATTGGCCAAAGATGTAAACAAACGCGCTAAAGCCGGCGAAGATTTTGTAACACTTGTCGAAACCTATTCCGAAGATCCCGGTTCCAAAACACGTGGTGGATTATACGAAAACTTTACACGTGGACGCATGGTTCAAACATTTGAAGATGCAAGTTTCACACTTCCCATTGGTTCAATTTCTGATCTTGTAGAAACACCTTACGGTTTCCATATTATCAAAATTGAAGACCGTCAAGACGGTAAAGAATTTGAAGATGTTCGCGAAGAAGTCAAAATGGCTCTTGAAGAACAAAAACGTGAAGCAGCGTTCCCACCGGTTCTTGATGCTTTAGTTGCTAAATACGAATTTAAATTTACTCTGTAAGTAAAACGTGAACTATAAGTGGCCCTAAGGCGACTTAGATGATTTGAATAATATAAGCCTCGTATTTTTGGATGCGGGGCTTTTTTTATTAGTGACCGGAGACCAGATATCAGAAACCAGATATTAGAAAACAGAAAACATAGACAAGTTATTTAGTTTTATTTTTGACATAGCGAATTAATCCAAAGAGTTCTTTTCTAATGGTTACAATTAGTTCAATGTTTTGATCAATGTTGTGAACATATTTCCTATTCCGGGCAATGATTAGTTGAGTCTCTAATTCAGAGATAGATCCAGTCGAATAATTAAGGAAACGAATAAATTTTTTATCCGAGTTTCTTGTAGCTCCTTCTGCGATATTTGAGGCTACGGAAACAGCGGCTCTTTGCATTTGAGAAGCAAGCCCCTGTTTTTCAAAATCTGGAAAAGAAAGTGTTATGTCATAAATATCATCAACTAAACCGATGCTATCATTCCATACTTTTAATTCATGATGCGTTTTCATTTTGTCACCCCATAATTTTTTAAAAATATACCTTAGATATTAATCTAATTCAATTAGAGAATATGAAGTGTGATGAGGGTCACATTTTTTTAACTAAGAATATAAATTATTTAATATTATATATTATTTACGGTTTCCCGTTTCCGTTTTGCGTTTTCTGGTATTTGGTC